>NZ_CP030943.1 GCF_036621415.1 Nitratireductor thuwali | reverse complement strand
CCGCGCCATGAAGGACCAGCGCATCCTGATGCAATCGCTTGTCGGGCGAGGCGACGCCGTCGACGGCACGGTGTTCAACTGGTCTACCCGATCGGACCAACCTATTGGGGCCAGGCGGCCAACGACATCGCCTATATCAAGCAGCTGCACGACCGAGATCTTTCCGGTGTGAAAGTTGGCTTCGTCTACTTCGACTATCCCTTCGGGCAGGAGCCGATCGAGATTCTCAAGACGCTTTCGGAGAAGGAAGGATTCGAGCTGATCCTTTATCCGGTTCCGCTGCCTGGCAACGACCAGGCGGGGGTCTGGTCCAAAGTGCGCCGGGACAAGCCCGACCACATCATCAGCTGGATGCTCGGCGGTGCGCATGTGGTTTAAAGGAAATGAAACGTAACGGCATTCCGATGGAGAAATACATCTCGGTCAACTGGCTCAACGAGGTGGATATCCAATATCGGCGCGGCGGCGGCGAAGGGGCTCAAGCGCGGCACGAATGTGGTGGGCGGTCAGGACTTCGCGCTCTACAAAATCATGTCGGAGTTTTACGACAAGGACAACGGAAATGGCCCGGTCGAAAAGACGGGACGTTTTCTACAACACCGGCCTGGCGATGTATTCGATCGTTTTCGAAGCGGCCCGTCAGGCGGTATCGCTGCATGGCCATCCGATCACCGCCGAAACCTATAAGGCTGGGCTAGAGGCGATAGAGAAATTTGACGCAAACGGCCTGATGGCGCCGATCACGTAACGGCGGAAGATCATGGCGGCGGCGGTCGCACGCGCATCGAAATGTGGGACGGGGCTACATGGGTCCCGCAGACCGACTGGATCGCCGCCTATCAGGATGTCGTCTGGGAGGTTGTAAAGGAGAGTTCGTCGAAGTTCGACGGCAAGTGATGCGAGGAGGTGAAGGCCGCACCGTGCGGCCTGTGAAGCCGGCCGGCGGGCCGATAATGATGAAGCGAAATCCAACAGGGAGGTTCGACATGACTATCTTCAATAGAGTGACTGCCGCTGTACTGGCAGCGGGGTTGGACTGGCAATCCAGACAGCCGCGGCACAGGACAAGGAGCCGATCCGCTTCGGCCTTTGCTTCGATCTGAGCAAATCCTACACCTTCATCTCACCGCAGGTCGCGCAGGCTGCGCAGGATCTTGCTAAATACACAAACGACAGCGGCGGGATAGAAGGCCATCCAGTCGAAATGATCGTGCGCGACCACGGCAACGAGCCGCAGCGCGGCGTCGAATGCTACGAACAACTGAAGCGCGAGGGCGTGTTCCTGTTCAACTTCCTTTCGACCCCGGTGACGAATGCGGTTCTTCCTCGCGCCATGAAAGACGGTAACATCGTGCTGCAATCCTTTGTCGGCCGGGGCATGCGGTCGACGGGGAGGTATTCGATTGATTTTCCCGGTCGGACCAACCTACTGGCAACAGGCGGCCAACGACGTCGCTTTCATCAAGAACCAGGTGGGCGGCGACCTCAGTGATGTCAAGATTGGCTTCATCTATCTCGACTATCCTTTCGGTCAGGAGCCGATCGAAATTCTCAAGACCCTCTCTGAGAAGGAAGGCTTTGAGCCAAGCTCTATCCAGTGCCTCTGCCCGGGAGCGACCAGGCAAGCGCCTGGACCCAGATCCGCCGGGACAAACCCGACTATGTGATCAGCTGGCTTCTGGCCGGCGCCACGTCGTGGCCTCCAAGGAGATGAAGCGCAATGGCTTTCCGATCGATCGCTATCTCTCGGTGAACTGGCTGAACGAGGTTGATATCAACAATATCGGCGCCGAAGCGGCCAAGGGAATCCTGCGTGGCACCAACGTGGCCGGCGGCCAAGAGGTGCCTCTCGTCAAGACCATGCTTGATACTTTCTACGCGAAGGGCGAAGGCAGCGGCCCCGAATCGCTTGTCCGCGACGTTTATTACAATACCGGGTTGGCGATCTTTTCGGTGGGTCTCGAGGCCGCCCGAGTGGCTATCGAGAAGAATGGCTCACCGCTGACCCCCGAAAGCGTGAAGGCTGGCTTTGAGTCGATTGAAGACTTCGACGCCAACGGCCTCATGGCTCCGGTGACCGTGACACCTGAAGACCATGGCGGAGGCGGTAAGACCCGCGTCGAGCAGTGGGACGGCTCGACTTGGGTGCCGCTCACGGATTGGAGCGCTGACTACACCGACGTGGTGTGGGAAGTGATCAAGGAAAGTTCGTCGAAATTTACCGTCGAGTGATTTGACCGCGTGCCTGCGGGTCAGGAGCGACCCGCAGGCATAAGCCGGTTCACCAGTCATGCAAGGTCAATCTGCGAGGGGTCGAGCAATGGAAAGCAGCCCGATCGAGGTGTCCGTCGAAGGTGGCGTGGCCACCGTCACTATCAACCGACCCGAGCGCAAGAACGCGCTGTCGGTCGCCGCCGCCAACGGGTTGGTCGATGCATGGGAGCGGATTGAGGTCGACGATACGGTCAGGGTTGCGATCCTGACCTCGGCCGATTGCGGCGTGTTCAGCGCTGGGCTCGATTTGAAGGAAGCAGCCGAGATCGCGCGCATCGAGGGCGTCGACATCCTGAGCAAGATGCGCGACCCCTTTCACGACACGATGCGCGGCTGTCGCAAGCCGATCATTGCCGCGATGACCGGGTCTCTCATGGCTGGCGGGATGATGCTGGCGCTGAACTGCGATCTGCGGGTCGGCCTCAAAGGCACCAAGATCGGGATCACCGAAGTCAAGATCGGACGCGGCTCGCCCTGGGCCGCGCCGGCTTTGTGGATGCTGCCGCAGCCTATCCTGATGGAGATCGTTCTGACCGGCGATCTCATGCCGATAGAGCGGCTGCACGGTTACGGTTTCACCAACTATTTGGAAGACACGCCTGATCTGGTTCGCGAACGCGCCCGCGACCTCGCATGGCGGATCGCCGGTGCCGCACCGCTTTCGGTACTCGCGGCGAAGGGCAGTGTGCGGGCGACCATGGACCGGGGCTGCGCCGGCGGCCTGGAAGAGGGCAAGCGCCTGCACGAGGTGGTCTATGCCAGCCACGACGCCATTGAGGGCCCGCGGGCCTTTGCCGAAAAACGCGCGCCCGTCTGGCAAGGCCGATAAGGGAGATAGGCATGGGCGAATTGATGCGGCTTGATCGTGATGGGCCTGTGGGCGTTTTGCGCTTTCTCTCCCCCGAACGGCGCAACCCTTACAGCATTGCATTCGTCGAGGCGCTCATCGCCAATCTGCGGCAGGCCGAGAAGGAAGACGCGATACGTGCCGTGGTGATGACCGGAGGCGAGCATTTCTCAAGCGGCGGCGATCTGGTCGGCTTCCGCGCCGAGATCGCCAAGGGCGCCCGCGCCACCTCGCAGATGGTCGACACGGTCCACGACGGCGGTCGTGCCGCCTATCAATTCAAGAAGCCACTGATCGCCGCGGTGAATGGAATTGCCTATGGCGCGGGGCTGAGCCTGGCGCTGTCGGCCGATATTGTCGTTGCTGCCGAGGATGCGCGCCTGTGCGAGGTCTTTGCCAAGGTCGGCGGCTGCCCCGACACCGGGTCGAGCTGGCTCCTTCAGCAGCGCGCCGGCGCTGGGGTGGCCCGGATGCTGGTGCTTACCGGGCGCGAGATAGATGGACGGACGGCCTGCGAGCTGCGCGTTGTAGAGGAATGCGTGCCGGCCGGCGAGGTCGAGAACCGGGCCATCGAGATCGCGCGTGAGATCGCCGCCCACCCCGCCTTCGGCATGCACACGGCCAAGCGTGTCATGCGGGCGGCTGCCGAATGCTCCTACCTCGAGGCTCTGGAGATTGAGCGCGATGCACAAAGCGTGCTCCTTTGCGCCCATGATTTTCCCGAGGCCATGAAGGCCTTCCAAGAAAAGCGGCCGCCACGGTTCAAGGACTGCTGATTGCGGCCAAAGACGTTCAAACAGTCATAGGAGAAACGCCGATGAAGGTGCTCGTGCCCGTCAAACGCGTGATCGACTACAACGTGAAGGTTCGCGTGAAGGCGGATGGGAGCGGTGTCGATCTCGAGAATGTGAAGATGTCGATGAACCCTTTCGACGAGATTGCGGTTGAGGAGGCGATCCGTCTGAAGGAGGCGGGTACGGCGGACGAGGTCGTGGCCGTTTCGATCGGGGTGAAGCAGGCGCAGGAGACGCTGCGGACGGCGCTGGCGATGGGGGCGGACCGCGCGATCCTGATTGTGGCGGCCGCAGATGCGCATCAGGACATCGAGCCCCTGGCGGTGGCGAAGATCCTGAAGGCGGTGATCGACGAGGAGCAGCCGAACCTGGTGCTCGCCGGCAAGCAGGCGATCGATAACGATATGAATGCCACCGGGCAGATGCTCTCAGCGCTGCTGGGCTGGAGCCAGGCGACCTTTGCCTCGGAAGTGAAGGTCGAGGGCGACAGTGCCGTGGTGACCCGCGAGGTCGACGGCGGGCTGCAGACGATCAAGGTCAAGCTGCCGGCGATCGTGACCGTCGATTTGCGCCTCAACCAACCCCGCTATGCTTCGCTGCCGAACATCATGAAGGCCAAGAAGAAGCCGCTCGACGAGAAGACGGCGGCGGATTACGGCGTCGACGTGAGCCCGCGGCTCGAAGTGGTGAAGACCGCCGAGCCGGAAGCGCGCCAGGCCGGCGAGATCGTGCCGGATGTCGATACGCTGGTGGCGAAACTCAAAGAGAGGGGGTTGGTGTGATGGCTGTTCTTCTGCTGGGCGAAGTAAATGACGGCGAACTGGCGCTGGACCCCACCGCCAAGGCGGTGAATGCCGCCAAGGCGCTGGGCGAGGTCACCGTGCTCTGCGCCGGGGCTTCGGCGGCAGCCGCCGGCGCGGCAGCCGCGACGATCGAGGGCGTGGCGAAGGTTCTGGTGGCCGAGCATCCGGCGCTGAGCCACCGCCTGGCCGAGCCGACTGCGGCAATGATCGTGAGCCTCGCGGGCGACTATTCGCATATAATGGCCCCGGCCACCACCGACGCCAAGAACGTGATGCCGCGGGTGGCCGCGCTACTGGACGTGATGGTGATCTCCGATGTCTCGGGCGTTGTCGATGCGGATACGTTCGAGCGCCCGATCTATGCCGGCAACGCAATCCAGACGGTGAGATCGAAAGACGCCAAGAAGGTCGTGACCCTCCGAACCTCGGCTTTCAAGGCCGCCGGCAAAGGCGGTCCGGCCAAGGTGGAAACGGTGGCTATGCCTGGCGATCCGGGCCTGTCGGAATGGGTCGGGGACAAGATGGCTGAAAGCGATCGCCCCGAACTGACGTCTGCTGGGGTCGTAGTCTCTGGTGGCCGCGGCGTCGGCTCGCAAGGAGATTTCGCCCTGATCGAGAAGCTAGCCGACAAGCTCGGCGCAGCAGTGGGCGCCTCGCGGGCCGCAGTCGACGCCGGCTTCGCGCCGAACGACTGGCAAGTCGGCCAGACCGGCAAAGTTGTGGCGCCCGAGCTCTATGTTGCAGTGGGCATTTCCGGGGCGATCCAGCATCTTGCAGGGATGAAGGATTCCAAGATCATTATCGCAGTCAACAAGGATCCGGACGCCCCGATCTTCCAGATCGCCGACTACGGCCTTGTGGCTGACCTCTTCCAAGCCGTACCCGAGCTGATCGAAAAGCTCTGAGACGCGTTACTCGAGGATCTCGCCTTACTTAATTGGCCGCCCATTTTACGCGCTGGGTCGCCGAGGAACACAGGATGTTCCCGGGACAACGCGAGAAAGCGGGAAAACCGTGCGACGCATAGTTGCTACAGATCTGACGCGAGGGTAATCTCATAGCGTCGCGAAGAACCGCCGCTAGCGGCTCATGCTCGCGTGTTCGTTTCCGGGGCTGGAAAGCCGTTCAGTCCTCCACCGCTCCGCTCAGGATCTCTTCGGTATGTTCACCAAGGCACGGCGCGGGGCGCAGATCGTGCCGCGCCGGCGTGGCCGAAAACTTGACCGGAGGTTTCGTTGTCCAGATGGTGCCTTCGCTGGGATGCGCCACGCGCTGGAAGAAGCCGGTTGCCTCGATGTGCGGATCCTGCGGCAGGTCGGGCAGCACCCGCACCGGCATGACCGGGATGTCGGCTTCCTCCATCAGGTCTACCCATTCCTGTGTCGTCCGCGACGGCGCAAACTGCCCGACCATGTCATAGATCGCGCCGATATTGCGGCTGCGTTCGTCCATGCTCGTCACCCACTGATGAGAGAGCATGTCTTCACGCCCAATGGCGCGAAAGAAGCGGGCCCATTGCGCGTTGGAATAGGGAAGGATGGTGATATAGCCGTCCTTCGTCTGGAGCGGACGGCGATGCGGCACCAGCATGCGGCTGTAGCCGAAGCTTTGCGGGAGGTTTTCGAATGTGGCGGCGGCCATGTGCTCCACCAGCAGAAACGATGCCAGCGTTTCGAACATGGGCACCTCGACATGCTGCCCCTCGCCGGTGCGTTCCCGGTGGTAGAGCGCGGCCATGACCGCCCAGGCCGCCGTGACTCCGCCCAACTTGTCGGCCAGAATGGTTGGCGCATAGGAGGGGCGCGCGCCGGGGTCGCGCATCGTGGCCAGTCCCGCCATGCCCGAGACCGCCTGAACGCTGTCATCATAGGCGGGCTTGTCGCGGTACGGCCCGTCCGACCCGAAGCCCACGGCAGCCACGGTAATGAGGCGGGGATTTTCGCGGCGCAGAGCGTCCGGTGCCAGGGACAAGCGAGCCAGCGCGGCGGGGCGAATGCTGGATATGCAGACATCGGCGTCGCGTAAAAGCCGGCGCAAAGACCGCCGGCCGTCATCGGTCTTGAGATCCAGCACGACGCTGCGTTTGTTGCGATTCACGCCCAGAAAGGCTGCTCCCATGCCGGTGCTTTGAGCGGGTTGTACTTGGCGCAGCATATCGCCCTCGGGGCTTTCTACCTTGATGACGTCGGCCCCCAGATCACCCAGCATCTGCGTGGCCAAGGGCCCGAACACAACCGAGGTCATGTCAATAATCCGGACCCCCGACAGAAGTGCGGGTCTTGCCTCGCTCATGTCTGGTCCTCGCCTGTGACGGGCGCGGCGAATTCCCGCCGGATCGCCGCATTATGCGCCCCCAGCGCAGGCGAGGCGCCCAGCGGCATATTTTCGCCCGACCTGCGAATCGGTGGTGCCGGTAGACCAATTTCGCCCGAAGGGCACTGAATGAGCGTCCGGTCGAGCTGCGGGTGGCTGGAAAGCGCCGCAACGTTGTTGACCGCGCCCGAGGCGATGTCGACTTCACGCAGGAGCGCCACCATCTGCGCCCTGTCGAGCGCAGCGAAAGCGGATTCGATCATCGGCTGCAGCACATCCCGGTTGCGATTGCGGTTATCGTTGCCGTCGAAACGCGGGTCCTCAACGAGTTCGGGCCGTTTCAGAACCATGTTGCAAAAGCGCCCCCATTCGCGCTCGTTCTGCACCGACAGTACGATCTGGCCGCCATCGCGGCAGGTATAGGCACCATAGGGGCAGATCACCGGATGACTGAGGCCCACGCGCGGCGTTGGACGTCCGGCACAATCGTGGAAGATAAGCGGCACCGCCATCCAATCGGCCATGGTGTCGAACATCGCCACGCTGACGCCGCGGGCGCGCCCGCTGCGCTGGCGTTCGATCAGCGCTTCGCAAATCCCCGCATGGGCAGTCATTCCCGAGGCGATGTCGCACACCGAAATGCCGACCCGTCCCGGTCCGTCCGGCGTGCCGGTGATCGATGCCAGTCCGCTCTCGCATTGCACAAGCAGGTCATAGGCCTTGGCATTACGCATCGGCCCATCATCGCCGTAGCCCGTGATATCGCAGGTGACGAGCTGCGGGAAACGCGCGCGCAGCGATGCCGAATCCAGTTCCAGCTTTTCGAGCGAGCCGGGAGCGAGGTTCTGCAGGAACACATCGGCGCGGGCGAGAATCCGTTCCAGCAGCGCACGATCGTCTGGGTCCTTGATATCAAGCTCCAGGGATTCCTTGCCCCGGTTAAGCCAGACGAAATAGGCGCTTTCCCCGTTTGCCGCTCTATCGTATCCGCGAGCAAAATCGCCCGATCCCTTGCGTTCCACCTTGATGACCCGGGCCCCTGCATCTGCAAGGCGCGACGAGCAGAACGGCGCAGCAACCGCCTGTTCCAGTGCGACCACAAGCAGCCCATGCAGCGGGCCCTTTTCGTCGATGTTCATATTCTTCTCGAACGCGTGAATTTTGAGCTTGCCAGAAATCTAACATCTGTTAGAAATATCGTCAACTCAGATGGCCCGGAAGCGCAGCTAGGGAAGGGTGGTTGAGAATGCACGAAGGCCCAGATGTAGCCTTTCGAAGGGGGCTGGCAGAAGGCAAGGTGGTTCTTCCCAAATGCAACGCGTGCGGGCGTTTCCACTTTTTCCCGCGCGTGGTCTGTCCGCATTGTTACGCAACCTCGTTCACGTCACACGAGGTTTCGGGCAAGGGCGAGATCCATACCACAACGGTCGTCCGGCGCCCGCCCGATCGCGGCGGCGATTACAACGTCTGCATCGTCGAGCTGGAGGAACGGGTTCGGATGATGAGCCGCGTTGAGGGCGTTGCGCCTCCTGACGTGGAGATCGGCATGGCGGTGATCGCCTATGCGGGAGAGATTGATGGCACCCCCGCCGTGCTGTGCAGGCCGGAAGGGGGCTGAAGAGATGGAGAACAAGCTGCGCGGCAAATCTGCGATCGTGGGAACCGGACACGCCGGCTTGGGCGAGGCGCCCGGATTGACGGCCTACGACATCATGGCAGAGGCAGGCCTGGCGGCACTGGCGGATGCGCAGCTGAAACTGTCCGATGTGGACGGACTCTTTTGCACGATGATGGAAGACAGCATGCCAGCGTTGATGGCAGCGGAATATCTTGGCATCCGCCCGCGTTTCGTCGAGGGGACGATGACCGGCGGCTCTTCGTTCGTCAACTACATCACCGCGGCCACCATGGCGCTCGCGGCGGGGTTGTGTGATGTGGCGCTGATCGTCTACGGCTCGAACCAGCGCAGTGGGTCGGGCAAGCTCGTTACGGCCTCGCGGCCACCGCCTTACGAACAGATCTATCGCCCGCGCTACCCGATCTCCGCCTATGCTCTTGCGGCGGCGCGCCACATGCACGAATTCGGCACCACGCGCGAACAGCTGGCCGATGTGGCGGTTGCCGCGCGGGCCTGGGCGCAGCACAATCCCGAGGCCTTCGAGCGCGGCGATCTGACACGCGAGGACGTGCTGGCCGCCCGCATGGTGAGCGATCCGCTGACGGTGCGCGACTGCTGCCTCGTCACCGATGGCGGTGGGGCGATCGTGATGGTGCGGTCGGAGCGGGCGAGGGATTTCCCCAAGCCGCCGGTTTACGTCCTCGGTTGCGCCGCCGAGAGCACGCATCGACAGATTTCCCAGATGCCGGATTTCACCGTCACGGCGGCCAGGGAGTCGGGTGTGCGCGCCTTTGCCGCAGCAGGGGTATCTCCGTCCGACATCGACGTGGTCGAACTCTACGACGCCTTCACCATCAACACGATCCTCTTTCTGGAGGATTTGGGCTTTTGCAAGAAGGGGGAGGGTGGGGCCTTCGTGGAAGGCGGGCGAATCGCGCCGGGGGGTGAGCTGCCGGTCAACACCAACGGCGGCGGGCTCTCCTGCGTGCATCCGGGCATGTACGGCATCTTCACGGTGATCGAGGCGACCCGCCAGATCCGGGGCGATGCGCCGGGACTTCAGATCGCAAATGTTGATCTGGCGCTTGCCCACGGCAACGGCGGCACGCTGTCGAGCCAGGTCACCGCGATTCTGGGCTCGGAGAACACGTTGTGAAACGACTGGGGAGGCGAAGTGATGCCGCTCAATTATGAGGCTCTCTCGAACTGGCAATTTGAAGACGTAACGCAAACCCTCACCGAGCGCGACACCATGCTCTATGCGCTCGGCTTGGGCTTTGGCGAGAATCCGACCGACGAAAAAGAACTAGCCTATGTCTATGAGGACGGGTTGATGGCCGTGCCGTCAATGGCGGTGACGCTTGGCTATCCCGGTTTCTGGCTGCGCGATCCGCGCGCCGGGATCGATTGGAAGAAGGTCCTGCACGGCGAGCAGTGGCTGGATGTCTACAAGCCATTGCCGGTCAAAGGTGAACTGATCGGCCGTACCAGGATCGACCAAATCTCCGACAAGGGTGAAGAGCGCGGCGCGGTGATCTATCTGAGTCGTGACATCATCGATGCGGCCAGCGGCGAGACGCTGGCCAATGTCTCGATGTCGACCTTCTGCCGCGGCGACGGCGGGTTCGGCGGCGAAAACAAACCGGGACCGACGCCTGCGTCCGTCCCCGAGCGCGAGCCCGACCATGTTTGCGATCTTGCGACGCTGCCGCGCCAGGCGCTGATCTATCGCCTGTCGGGCGATTACAACCCGCTGCACGCTGATCCCAAGGTCGCCCGTGCGGCAGGGTTCGAGCGCCCGATCCTGCATGGCCTGGCCACCTACGGGCTGGCGGCCCGCGCCATTCTCAAGACGCTCTGCGACTATGACGCGAGCCGGCTGACCGGACTGGACGTGCGCTTTTCCGCCCCGGTCTATCCGGGCGAGACGGTGCGGTTTCATATCTGGCGGGAAGGCAATGAAGCCCGGTTCAAAGCCTCGATCCCCGAGCGTCAGGTCGTGGTGCTGAACAACGGCGCAGCCCGCTTCGCCTGAGGACAGCGACCATGGCTCAGCCGCTCAGCGATATTCTCGTGCTGGATTTCAGCACGCTTCTGCCTGGCCCCTTGGCGACCCTGATGCTGGCCGAGGCCGGGGCGGAAGTTGTCAAGCTGGAGCGCCCCGGCAAGGGCGAGGACGCGCGTCATACGGAGCCGAAAATCGACGGCGTCAGCATCGGTTACGCGGTCCTGAACCGCGGCAAGAAATCGATTGCGCTGGATTTGAAGGCTGAAGGTGCGGTGGAGAGCCTCCGTCCGCTGATCGAGAAGGCCGATGTCCTGGTGGAGCAGTTCCGCCCCGGCGTGATGGATCGGCTGGGCCTGGGATATGAGGCGGTGCGTGCCATCAATCCGGGCATCGTCTATTGCTCGATCACCGGCTACGGACAGATGGGGCCGAAACGGAACTTTGCCGGCCACGATCTGAACTATGTCGGCGACGCCGGAATCCTGTCGCTCAGTCGCGGTCCGGACGAGCAGCCGACAATGCCGTTCGCGCTGGTGGCCGACATTGGGGGCGGCAGCTACCCGGCGGTGCTCAATATCCTGCTCGCCCTGCGCGAGCGCGATCGTACGGGGCAGGGCGCCCATCTCGATATCGCCATGGCCGAAGGTGCCTTCGTTTTCGCCTATTGGGCGCATGCCAAGGGCGTTGTCGCCGGAGAGCCGATTGGCAATGGCGCCGACCGGTTGACGGGCGGATTGGCGCGTTACAGGCTCTATTCCGCCGCCGACGGACGGCAGATCGCCGTGGCGGCACTCGAAGAGAAGTTCTGGCAGGCCTTCTGCGATGTGATCGGACTAGGGCCGGAGCTGCGCGACGACCTCGCCGATCCGCAAGCAAGCACCGCCGAAGTTGCCCGCCTCTTGGCGACGCATCCGGCCTCGTACTGGGAACCGCTTCTGGCCAAGGCCGATTGCTGCTGCACGGTGGTCAAGACCCCGGCCGAGGCGGCATCAAACGACCATTTTGCCAAGCGGGGCGTTTACGACCGGCGGGTGCGAATCGGGAAACGGCGCGTACCCGCGCTGCCGCTGCCGATCGCGCCGGCTTTTCGCGCGCCGCCCTCCAGCGACGACGCCGCGCCCGATCTCGGTCGTGACAACCGCTATTTCGGGCTGCCCGACCCATGAGACACCGCCAAGAACGCCGAACCATTGACGGTGGCAGCGTGGCCCGTTAATCTAACAGATGTTAGAATTGCTTCTCCCAGAAGGTGGATATGATGACGACCTCCCAAGAAGAGCTCCCGGAAGAGGCCGCGAGATACGTCGTGCCCACGTATTTCGTGAACAGCGACAGCCCCGAGGTCCAGCAGTTCGTCGCCCGGGCTCTGCGCGATCTACCCAACGATGCATCGCAGACCGAAAAGGCGATCCGCCTGTTCGAGGCGGTGCGGGACGGTATCCGTTATGATCCCTACACCTTCGCCTTGACGACCGATGCTTACCGCGCGAGCGCCATCGCCGGAGCGCAGGCCGCCTTCTGTGTGCCCAAAGCGATCCTCTTGGCGGCCTGCCTGCGAGCGGTCGACATTCCCGCAGCGCTGGGATTCGCCGATGTGCGCAACCATCTGAACACGCCCAAGCTGCGGGAGCTGATGGGCACCGACCTCTTCGTCTATCACGGCTACGTGCAGCTCTGGCTCGACGGCAATACCTATAAGATCACGCCTGCGTTCAACATGGAGCTGTGCGAGCGGTTCGGGGTCAGGCCGCTGGTCTTCGATGGCAACAGCGACGCGCTGTTTCACGAATTCGACGTCAAAGACCAGCGGCACATGGAATATGTGAACGATCGGGGGCTCTACGTCGACGCACCGATGGAGGAATTCCTGCGCGTTTTCAAAAGGACCTATCCCAAGCTCGAGCAGTTCAATCGCGAGCGCATCTCGCACAGCGCCGAAGGGGTGGACGCCGGGTTTGCGGCAGCGGGCAAGGTCTCATGAAATATCTGGAAGACTTCCAGCCAGGTCAGATCTACAGGTTCCGCGCAGAGCCGCTGAGCAAGGAGGAGATCATTGCGTTCGCGCATGAATGGGATCCGCAGCGGCTGCACACCGATGAGAACTATGCCGTGTCCGTCCACGGCAGCCTGATCGCCTCGGGCTTACAGACGATGCTGCAGGTGTTCAAGCCAGTCATGCATGGAATGATGCCGGAGATCGCCAATATCGGCGGGCTGGGTTTCGATTCGCTGAGATGGCCTCGGCCTGTTCGGCCCGGCGAGGCGCTCGACATCGAACTGGAAGTCTCTTCGGTCAAACCTTCGAAGGGCAAGCCGGACAGGGGCGTGCTGGCCTACGCGCTCAGAGCCATGAATCCCGCAGGACAGGTCGTGTTCACTGCCGATACTCCGGTGATGATCAAGCGCCGGCTCTCGGAGGAAAAATGAGCAACGCTGCACATCACGATCAGGACGATCTCCGCCTGTTGCGCGAAAGCGTCCGCACGCTGTTCGAGCGCGCGGGCGGCGTGGCGCGAGCGCGCAAGATCAGGGACGAAGGCGGCGGCTGGGATGCGCCCGTAATGACGGAACTGGCCGAGGCTGGCGTGTTCGGCGCCGTGGTTCCCGAAGAGGCCGGCGGCCTCGGCATGGGGCTGGCCGCCGCCGGCATCGTCGCCGAAGAAGTGGGCCGGGTGATCGCGCCCGAACCTGTGGTCGCCTCGGTCGGGCTCGCAATTGGCCTTTTACGCCGACTCTGCCCCGAGCATGCGCTTCTGACCGAGGCGCTGGCCGGCACGACGGCCCTGGCAACAGCATGGCAGGAGCGTGACGCCAAAGGTCTCGCCAACACCCTGTCATGTCGGTTCGAGAACGGCGCTCTGACCGGGAGGAAATCCTGGGTCGCGGGGGTGGCTGCTGCAAATGGCATCCTCGTCGTGGCGGAGGCCGGCGGCGGCCCTGCTCTCGCTTTGGTTGAACCCGGCCGCAAGGGCATAGCCATCGACAGACGGCGTCAGTCCGATGGCAGTATACTGGCCGAGCTACACCTGTCGGGCGCGCCAGCCGAATTGCTCGCAAAGGGCCCGGCCGTCGCAAAAGCTCTGGAAGCTGCGGTCAGCGACACGACGGCGCTGACGGCGGCCGAGCTTGTCGGGGTCAGCGCAAAGGCGCTGGAGATCACGCTCGACTACATCAAGACGCGCGAGCAGTTCGACAAGCCAATTGGTTCGTTCCAAGTCATTCAGCATCGCGCGGTGGACATGCATGTCATGCAGGAAGTGGCCGAAGCGGGCGTGCGCGACGCGCTAGGCCTGATGGACGCGACAGAAGCCCCGCGCCTGCGTGCCCGCCAGGCCAGCCGCGCCAAGGCCCGGGCTTGCACCACGGCCAGGAAGATCACGCGTGAGGCCATCCAGCTGCATGGCGCGGTCGGCTACACCGACGAGTTCGACATCGGGCTTTACCTGAACAGGGCGCTGGTGCTCTCGGCCTGGCTGGGCGACGACGTCCATCACCGGCGGCTCTGGCTGAACGCCCGCAACGCAGAGGAGGCCGCAGAGTGATCGACTACAACGCCATGAGCGACGCGGACTTCCGCAGGGAGATACGGCAGTTCTTCGAAACCGAGTATCCCGAAGAGCTGCGCAATCTTTCGCATCGCCCGAAGTTCGCCGAAATCGAGCACTGGCACCGCAAGCTCCATGCCAAGGGCTGGGTCGCACCGGCCTGGCCTGCGGAGTACGGCGGCATGGGGCTGAACGCGGCCAAGCTTCTCATTTTCTATGAGGAACAGCAGCGTTGGGGGGTCGTGCGCGGCCGCGACATGGGCGTGCAGATGGTCGGCCCGCTCATCGTCACGTTCGGCACCGATGCGCAAAAGGCATACTGGCTGCCCCGCATTCTGAGCTGCGAGGACATCTGGTGCCAGGGCTATTCCGAGCCGGGCGCAGGGTCCGATCTGGCGAACCTGCGCACGAACGCCGTGATCGACGGGGACGAGTTCGTGATCAACGGACAGAAGATCTGGACGACGATGGCGCATGACTCGACGCACATTTTCATGCTGGTGCGCACCGATCCGAAGGCCCCAAAGAAGCAGCAAGGCATCAGCTTCATTCTCGTGCCGATGGATCAGCCGGGGGTCGAGGTCCGAACGATCACCACGCTGGCGGGCGAAACCGAGTTCTGTGAGGTCTTCTTCGACGATGCCCGCACCCCGTGCGAAAACCTCGTCGGCGAACTGAACAAGGGCTGGACGATGGCCAAGTCCCTGCTCAGCTTCGAGCGGGTGTTTATCGGCGCACCGAATCTGGCCCAGAACGCGCTTGGTCAGCTTGAAACCTACGCCCGCGGTGCCGGCCGCTTCGATGACCCGGTCTTTTGCGACCGGTTCGCCGAGGTCGCGCTCGATGTCGAGGATCACGCGGCGCTTTACGCGCGCTTCGCCGATCAACTCAAGCGGGGCGAACCGCTGGGTGCGGATGTCTCGATGCTCAAGACCTGGGTGACCGAGACGTTTCAGAAGATCACCGAACTCATGATCGAGGCGGCAGGACCCGACGGCGGCACTCTCGGCCCACTGCAGGTCGGCAATGTTGGCGTCGATGTTTTGGCGGCCTTCTACAAGGCCCGGCCGACCACGATCTACGGCGGGTCTAACGAGATCCAACGCAACATTCTATCGAAAGCTGTCCTGGGCCTGCCGGGCTGACCATGAGGGAGGATTTATGATGTCCGATCGTTACGCGAAATACGACAAGCTGAAATTCGATTATCCGGCCGAGCGTGTGCTGCGCATCACCTTCGACCGGCCCGATACCTTCAACTCGGTGGACGCCGAGACCCACACGCAGATGACCGATATGTGGATCGACATCGATCGCGATCCCGACATCAATGCGGTGATCGTCACCGGTGCTGGCAAGGCGTTTTCGGCGGGCGGCGATTTCAGCCTGATCGAGAGCATGATCGGTAATTCGCACGAGATCATGAAGACGTGGAAAGAGGCCAAGAACCTCGTTTACAATATTATTAACTGCAACAAGCCGATCATATCGGCGATTAACGGTCCGGCGGCCGGCGCCGGCCTGGTCGTTGGAATCCTGGCCGACGTGTCGATCGCGGGCAAGAAGGCCAAGATCGTTGACGGCCACCCCCGTCTCGGCGTCGCCGCCGGCGATGTCGCCGCGATCATCTGGCCGCTGCTGTGCGGCATGGCCAAGGCGAAGTACTATCTGATGACCTGCAAGCCGGTCTCGGGTGAGGAGGCTGACCGGATCGGGCTAGTGTCGATGTGTGTCGAGGATGAGGTTCTACAGCAGACCGCGCTCGACATCGCCACCGAGCTGGCAAATGGCTCGCAGAGCGCGATCCGCTGGACAAAATACTCGCTCAACAACTGGTTGCGCCAGGCCGGCCCGATCTTCGACGCCTCCACTGCTCTCGAAATGCTCGGCTTCATGAGCGAGGATGTCAAGGAAGGCGTCCTGTCGCATCGCGAGAAGCGAGCGCCGAATTTCCGCAAGGACTGTCCGATCTGAGCCGTGAGTAGCAGGGGAGAATAGGAAGCAATGTCCATTGACATCTATCAGGACATCGCGACCGCCTACACCGCGGCGGCAAAGAAGGCGCCGGGACTGAAGGCGCGGTTCGAAGCGGCGGGGTTCGACCCTGGCAAGGTGTCATCACTGGCCGAGCTCTCCCGCCTGCCGGTGATGAAGAAAGAGGAGCTGCTGAAGCTCCAAAGAGAGAACCCGCCTTTCGGAGGGTTCCTCGCCGCCGATCTGAAGGAGATAGCGCGCATCTATGTCTCCCCAGGCCCGATCTTTGAACCGGCGCTGCCAGGCGGCGGCGGTCACGGACTGGATCTGCTGTTCAAGGCGGCAGGCATAGGCGCGGGAGACATCATCCTGAACACATGGATGTATCACCTCGTGCCGGCTGGGCTTCTCTTTGACGAGGCAGCGCAGGCCTCAGGCGCCACCATTATTCCCGGCGGCGTCGGCAACACCGAATTGCAAGCCCAGATCGTCGCCGAGACCGGCGTCACTTGCATTTGCGCGTCGACGGCGTTCTTCCTGACCTTGGCCGCCAGGGTGATCGAGACCTATGGCCGCAGTGCCTGGAATGTGAAGACCGCCTTTCTGGGAGGCGAAATGGGCGACTGGATGGCCAAGCGCCGTAGAATCGAAGCTGACTACGGCGTTTCAACCTGGGCGGCTTATGCCACGGCCGATCTCGGTCTGGTCGCCTATGAGGATAGCGGTGAAGGTTACGTCATCCATCCCGACCGGGTGGTGCAGATTTGCGATCCTGTCAGCGGCGACCAACTCCCCCACGGCAAGACGGGCGAGGTCGTGGTGACCGCACGCGACGCCACTTGGCCGATGATTCGCTTTGGCACTGGTGACAGCGCCTTTGCGCTGGAAAGCAACCACGACGGCAGTGTGCGCCGCCTGTCGGCCATTCAGGGGCGCGTGGGCGAGGCAGTAAAGGTGCGGGAGATCTTCGTCTATCCGCGCGTGATCGAGGAGGTGGTGATTGCCACGCCCGGCGCAATAGCGGCTCAGGCCGTGGCCGCGCGCGAGAATGATCGCGACCTTGTCCGCATCTCAATTGTGCTCCAGGAGAACGCGGATCGTGCCAACGCTGAAGCCGCCGCCAAGAATGCGTTCGAGCTTCATGCCCGCCTGCGCGTGCACGAGATCATCTTTGTCGACGAACTCCCTGCGGATGCACCACTGCTTGTCAACGACAAGGACAGCTGAAACAAAACGGGCCTGCGGTGAACCGACCAGGTCGCTCGCTCGGCGAGCGCCAACCGGAGCCTCGGCAACCTCACACCGGCCCGACGTCTACTTCGGACGCAGCCAGACCATCTTGCAGACAAGAGAAAGGATCAAACGCCAAACCATCAACCAACGGCGCTTGCTGCATCGCAAGGCTGCCGCTTAAAATGAGAACCCTGATGGGCCAGAGCCTCCACTAGATCAGGCCGCCGATTGTCCCAAAAACTCTGACGACGGACAACGGGCCAACACCAGCGCCTTCAGCGCAATCGGATCGTTGGGAAGCTGGTCCGCCGTGATCGCCATGATGGGCAGGACCACAGCACATTCCCCACCCTGCGGCGAGGCCGGAATGCCGCCTGATTCACTTGGTCGCGGCTATCCGGCCTCGGCCGGAACCCGCGTCCTGCGCATCTGATGGACCCGCCGCCAATCGAGCCCTTCGAGCGATTACCCATGTTGATACCCCTTCTGATGAGGCTGAATGATTCTCAGATCAAGGTGGCTGATGGTTTGGTTGCGGAGGTCTCGGACCGCATTGATCACGGAAGGGAGTTTTGGAACAGGTAGGCGCCGGTCGGCTGACGGTCGATCAGGAGGCGCTTCTGTCTGATTTGCACATAGATCCAGTTGACGGGGATGTTTAGCCGTGCGGCCAGTTGTGTGGCGCTGAGTGATGTGGCCTCGTGGGTCCAACGGCTGCGCTGTGCTGCTACCCTGATGCCGGCACCGAGCCGGATCCGCTGCACCGTGATCGGCAGGACCTTGTCTGCGCAATTGGGCGAGCGGTGCCCCTCCCGTGTGAGGATGGCAGCAATCTCATCGTCGGGCATACCGACCTGCGCGAGATCGAGCAGACGCGCACGCATTTCTTCGCCGCGCGTGAGCTTGGCGATGGAATTGACCTTCATCTTTACCTGAAGTTCAGTCACCGCGCCGCCGCGCCAGATGATTCTGACCAGAGCAACGTCGTGCTCGCCGCGATCGATAACGACTTTTTCAATCAGACAGCGCAACAGCGCCTTGCGATGTGCGTCCGTCGTGGCCTCGTCCGCCCAGATTTGCGGCAGGCGGCCGGACAGGGCGACAACCTTGCTGTTGAGGGCCTTGCCCAACGCCATTTGCGTGACTGGCTCGGCCGAAGCTTGCCGGGCAAGGGCTTCTTCGGCAGCGCGGACCTCGCTCAACGCGGCTTCCCACCGACGCTCGAGTTCGCCGGCGACAAGTCGATTGTCGGGATCGACGCGATTGAACTGGCGCTCGGCCAACGCCGCAGCATAGCGCTTGCGCTCAAGCTCACGTTCCGCGCTGCCGCGCAAGGCCTTTTCGACTTGCTGCTGTGCCCGGCGGGCCCGTGACAATGCATCAATCTCGGCCGGCGCCAGTGCCGTCAAGAAAGCGGCGGCGACGGTGGCATCCACGTGTGAAGCACGGATGTACTGGCACGCCGGCACGCCCGTTTGAGAGCGCAGGTGATTGCATACATACTCGCCGCCACCTTTGTAACGAGCGTACATTTTGTGACCGCAACGCCCACACCAGGCGATGCCATGCAGCAGAAGTTCGCCGTTGCGGGGAGTACCTCTCGTATGGATGCGCATGTATTCGGCTCGGTTGTCTCGCACGATGGCCCGGATCTTCTCATAGGCTGGCCAGTCGATGTAAGGCGGATACCGGTCCTTCACGACGATCCGCCATTCATCGATCGGCCGCGGTATTTTTGCCGGCGGACCGCCTTCGTGCATGGTGGCACGGAGCCTGGTTCGTCCATAGACGAAGGCACCGGCATAAGCGGGATTCTTCAGGATCGCCGCCACCGCCGAAACCGTCGCGCGCGCCCAGCGCAGTTCTCCATGCCGGTCGCGGCGCGGCAGAGCCAGGCTACGATCGTTCAGCACGCGCAGGGGGTGGACGCCTTCGATCTCGCCTGCTTCGGCGGCGAGTCTAAGGGTCTTCGATGCAACGCCGAGGAGGCGCGCTGCCTTGTTCAGATTGAGCCATGGCTCGTTCCCATCCGCTGCCGGCCGGAAGACTGGGATCTTGTGATGCGATCTGTGCGCCGTGACCCGCTCCCGGGTCCAACGATTGCCATGCCCAGTTACCAGGCCGTTGCGGTTGAGAATGCCGGCGATCAGGTTGTCGCTGGCGATCAGCACCAATTGCCGAATGGCCGCGATAATATCGGCGGAAGTGCTGTTGCGCTGTCCACGGCGCCGCTTCGGCAGGCGAAGTCCGGTATGGGCACCGCCAATCCAATGGATCAGCAGGACGATCTCGGAAGCCTTGTCGTCGATATCGGTGACCACCTCGTGAATGACGGTGCGAACGATGCGCTTTTTGAGCCTGGCATCCGTCGTTGGCGTCGACCAGATCGCCCGAAGATCCGCAGCCAGGGCGGTGAGATCCGCTGCCGACACAAGCGACGGCTTCGGCGTCGCGGCATCATGAGCGGCGATCTTGCTCTCGACCTCGTCGACATGCGCAAGGGCGCGGTTCCATCGCATCTCCAATTCCGCCGCGACCAGACGGTTCTCAGGATCGGCGGCGTCATATTGACGGAAGGCCCGGTCGGCGGCGTAGCGGGCAGCCTCCAGATCGCGGCTGATGGCATCCCGGACCTGGTCACGACGATTGGCAGCTTGCGCCTCAGCTTCGGCAGCGGCCGCGATTGCGCCCGGCTCGACGACACGTAGGAGTGCTTCCTCAATCGCATCGTCGACGCGCAGTCCGCCGAATGCGATGCAACGCGGCTCGCCGTTGTCGAGCAGACCCCGCCAGCAGGAATAGCGCGGGATGTTGTGCTTCGTCCCCGTGTATCGCACCGTGAGCTTTCGACCGCAGCGCCGGCAGCGAACAAGGCCTGCCAACAACGCGTCGCCATGCTTGGGCGCTCCGTGATGCCGGCTCGTGGTCACATTGTCGGTCACCATGGTGCGGATCGCCTCTGCCCTTTCCCAACTTACATAGCCTTCATGGCTGCCCGGGATCAGCGCCAGCCAATCCTCGCGCGGCTTGCGGCGAGCGCCCGGCCGAACGGGAGACGGACCAGATCCCAATGCGACACCAGACTTACCATAGGCGTAGGCGCCGCCGTAGATCGGGTTCTCGATCATCCGGTGGATGGTCGCATAGTTCGGCCTGCGCCAGACGACGTCGCCATTGTTACGCTTGGCGGGCAAATCCAGCCCATGCTCGAGGAACCACATCAGGGCCTGACGGGCGCTGCCGAGCTCAGCGACCTTGTCAAAGACCATGATGATCGCTTCCTGCACGCGGCGATCAGGATCCTTCTCGATCCGGTCCCCGACCTTCACGAAGCCCACAGGGGCTGCAACAACGAGTTCGCCACGGCGGGCCTTCTCGTAGCGAGCCGAGAGCGAACGCTGGCGCAAAAGATCGAGCTCGTACTCGTTGAGGCTTCCCTTCAGCCCCAACAGCAGCCGGTCGTTGCCTTGGCGCGGCGCGTAGACCGTCTCCTGGTCGACCAGCACGGTGTCGACGACGCGGCACATCTCGATAAGTTGTTGCCAGTCACGGCTGTTGCGGGCAAACCGCGACACCTCCCGCGCCGCCACCGCCCCAACCTTGCCGAGGCAGACCTCCGCGACCATCCGGTCGAACCCGGCGCGTGCGACGCCGCCGGCGGCAGAGCTGCCGAGATCGTCATCGATCGTGTCGATACGAGACCAGCCGAGCGCCGTCAGGCGGTCCCGCATGGCATATTGAAGTGTGCCGCTCTCGCGATTGTGCAGGACCTGATGGGCGGACGACTGGCGCAAATACAGGATTGCCTTCCGCTCCAGATGATGCGGCCTGATCTTCTCATGCATCATGACGCGCCTCCCTCTCTCCGGGAGAGCGCTCGTCGTCGACGTGGTCGAGGATCAGGCTTACCATCAGCTTCGTCACTGACCGACGCGTCTCGGCGGGCAGCGCCTGCCATCGCGGCGTCTGCATCGTCTTGGCGTCGTTCGGCTTCGAGAACAGATCGAACTGGTATGTCGTGGGCTTGCGCGGCATTGACATCTCTCCGATTCGTGTCATGAGAGCCCGATGCTGCGCCTATCGCCTGAGATTGCGTGGGGTATCCGTGTCCCGCAGCAGTGACGCCAAGGCGCCGAGCGCGGCAAGGTCGACGTACGGAGCAGTCGTGATGCGCCAGCTCGCGCTGACCACCCGGTCGAACATCCACGCCGGAATCTCCAGCCAACGATGCAATGACTGGCCGGATAGGCTGCAGCGGAGGACCGCTGCTTCGTTCTTGTCGATCACCTCGTGGACAAAGACGCGCCGGCCAGTCCAGGGATGCCATGGGTAATGAAGCTCGCGTTCAAAACCGTTCCCGTGGGCGTTCTGTCGTCGAGTTGTACAACGAGCAGCGGCCACACGGCGCGATCGGGAACAAGGTCCCGGCCGCGCTCATGAAATCGGCACACGCAGCCAGCCCGTGTTGCTGATCAAGGCCGGAAAACTCTAGCGCCCGCCGAGGGCGCATCGGGTAGCAGACCAGAAACCCTCGGACTCTCCCTTACGCTGGAGGGAAGTCGGGGCTCATGTATGGACGGCCTCCGCGTGGCAAGGGCTTTCTGACAGTGATGACAGGCCGGTCGGGTGCAGGCATGTATTCGGCCTTTGAGTGCGGCCGCTTTATGCCGCTGGCCCTGATGAAGTCCGCGGATCGGATCCCAGACAGGTCAACGCGCTCGCAGGCGCTGCTCCCCACTGAACGGGTCTTTCCAATCCCGGCTCGACCGTTCGTCATCACACCATCAGCACCTCACCATCTCTGCTGCCGTTCGCGGCTGTCAGGCAGCGCGGACTTCAAATCTCTTCCCGGTGGTCATGAGCGCCCAGACTATCCGCGCCATCTTGTTGGCCAAAGCCACGGCAACGACGGTGTAGGGCTTCTTGGCCAGTAGTTCGCTCGCCCATACTGTTGGAGCCGCCTTCCCTTTGCGGCTGAAGCGTAGCATTGCATGGGCGCATCCGTCACGGTCGCGACGATCGCGCTGGCAGTGATTGGGCCGATGCCGGGGATCGTCTCGAGGCGCCGGCTGAGCTCGTTAGATCGGTGCCAGGCATGAATCTGCCGGTCCATCTCGCCAACTTTCTCGTGCAGCTCACGAAGCTGCTGGATCAGGGGGAGGAGAGCGGATCGGGCAAGCCGAGGGATCATGTCGTGATCCTCGTCTTCGACCAGCGCGACCAGCATGCTCACTCCGGCGACGCCCTGACGGGTGACGATCCCGAACTCGGCCAGATGCCCTCGCAAGGCGTTGATCAGCATAGTCCGCTGACGGATCAGTAGCTCGCGGACCCGATGCAGCATGAGAACGCTCTGCTGCTCCTCGCTCTTGATCGGCACGAAGCGCATCGTGGGCCGGCTTACCGCTTCACAGATGGCCTCGGCATCGGTGGCGTCGTTCTTCTGCCGTTTTACATAGGGCTTCACATAAGCTGCCGGCATCAAGCGGACCTCATGGCCCAGCGCCGTCACGATACGAGCCCAGTGGTGGCCCGTCGCACAGGCTTCGATACCAATCAGGCACGGCGGCAATGATGCAAAGAACGTGGCGACATCGTCGCGGCGCAGCTTCCGGCGGACAACGACCGCGCCTTCCGCATCAACGCCGTGCACTTGAAAGACGTGCTTGGCGATATCCAGACCGATTGTGCTAACCTTTTCCATGGACGGCTCTCCCTCATGTGACTTTCGACAGCCACACTTTGGCACATCGCGATGCCGGGAGCGGAGGCCGTCCACCACATCAGGTCAGAGGAGATCGGATCGCTGCTTCGCTGATTGACCGGCCCTGCCGCTGCCAGGGCCAGTTGTCTCTAAAGATCTTAGAGCGATTCCGGGAGAAGAGAAAACGATCTACGTTAAGCCGAGCCGCGCGATGTCCTCCTTCAGCATCGCGAGCATCGTCTTAACGGGGGCGAGCGAACGCATCGAGCTGCGATAGGTCACGCCGCTTGCTATCGTCCATTCGTAACCGTTGACGTTGAGCGGACATAGCTCCGGATTGATGTCTGGATGCACCAGCGGGTGCGGAAGGCTGGTTAAAAAGCCGTCGTGGCGGACGAGTTCAAGCGCAAGGTTCAGTGACTGGGTGGAGACGGTCGATTGCGGCGGCGTCATGCCGGCCGACCGGAACAGCCGGCCGATCTGCTCCATGGCTATGCTGTCGTAGCTCAGCATCACCCAGGGATGCGCGGCCAAGTCCCTGGCTTCGACCTTGTCCCGCGCGCTCAAGGCACTGTCCTTCGACGCCACAATGCAGTTCGACTGATCGTAGAGAAACAGCTCGTCCAGACCTTCTCCAGGATGATCATCGAAAGTACCCAATCCTCCGGCATAAAGGCTGATCTCACCCGCCTGCAGCGCGGGAATGAGCAGAGCACCCACTCCCATTCGCACCGAGACGCGCAGGTTGGGATAGTCGCGCGCGAGCCGGGCCAGCACCCGCCGCATGAAGACGACGGCATAGGTGGGGCCAACTCCGATTCGCAGTTCGCCTTGAGCTCCGTCGCGTGTGGCACCGAGTTCAATCAGAGACCTGTCCCATTCCGACTGGATTTCCCGCGCCCGCCGATAGAACGCCTCTCCCATCGGCGTGAGCACGACGCCCCGTGCCGAGCGATCGAATAGCGTAGTCCTCAGATGCTCTTCGAGCAGCCGAAGCGACTTCGACAGGGCCGGCTGGCTGATGTTGAGAGTGCGGGCGGCACCCTGAACACTGCCAACCTCGGCAACAGCGAGGAAGTGTTTGAGGCGCCAGATCTGATCCATAGCCAGCAGTTATACCTGATATCTCCATTACTATTACCCATGGTCTGTGCGGCTGTCTAGAGTGGCGGTATAGGAGGAGTTCATGCGCGCAGTCTTTGTGCTTTTCGATTCACTGAACCGAACCGCGCTCGGGTGCTATGGCGGGGAGCAGATCGCCACGCCGAACTTCGATCGTTTCGCGCGGCGGGCGATCACGTTCGACAAGCACTATGTCGGATCGCTACCCTGCATGCCAGCTAGGCGCGATATTCATACCGGGCGGCTGAACTTCATGCATCGGTCATGGGGCCCACTGGAGCCGTTCGACAATTCCATGCCGGAGATCCTGAAGTCGGCCGGCGTCTACACCCATCTTATCAGCGACCACTTCCACTACTTCGAGGACGGCGGCGCAACCTATCACAGCCGGTACCGGACATGGGAATTCATCCGGGGGCAGGAATACGATCCCTGGATCGCAATGGTTGAACCGCCAATCGAGCGGTTCAAGGAGATGTACTCCGATCGACACTACAACGTGCCGACCGAGCCCAAGCGCAGGCAACACCAGATCAATCGCGAAAAGATCAGGCTGGAGGAGGAATATCCAGGTCCCCAGTGCTTCGACCGGGCGTTCAGGTTCCTCGACGACAATCGTGGTGCCGACAACTGGATGCTGCATCTGGAATGCTTCGACCCGCACGAGCCTTTCCACGCGCCGGACAAGTACAAGGATGCATACCGGACGTCGTATAACGGGCCGATCCTGGACTGGCCGAAATATGCCGCCGTACGCGAGAGCGAGGTCGAGATCGCCGAGATCCGGGCCAACTACGCCGCGTTGGTCGCCATGTGCGACGCCTATCTGGGCAAGCTGCTTGACTATTTCGACGGACACGGCCTGTGGGAGGACACCTGCCTGATCGTTACCACCGATCACGGCTTCCTGCTCAGCGAGCACGACTGGTGGGGCAAGAACCTGACGCCTTACTACGAGGAGATCTCGCATATCCCACTGATGGTCCATCATCCACGCTTCGCCGAGCGGGCGGGCACCCGCGTCGTTGAGCTGACCCAGACTACAGACCTGATGCCGACCATGCTCGACATCTTCGGGCGGCCATGTCCGCCGGAAGTCACGGGACGCTCATTGCTGCCCATCATAGATGGCGCCAAAGGCCCGGACGCGATCATTTTCGGCATGTTCGGCGGACCGGTCGGCGTGACCGACGGGGAGTACAGCTACTTCCGTTATCCGGCAAACCTGTTCGACGAACAACTCGGTGAGTACACACTAATGCCGACCCACATGACCGGCTTCTTCAATTCCACCGAACTGAAGACCATGTCGCTGGCCCACCCGTTCGACTTCACCAAGGGACAGAAGCTTCTCCGCTTCGACGCACTCAACGAGGCACGCCGGCCGCCGGGCCTCGACGGGACGAAATTCGGCGCTTTCGAGTCCGCCATCTATCACAACGCCAACGATCCCAATCAATTGAAGCCGATCCAAGACTCGGCGGTGGAGGCTCGGCTCAGGGATGCGGCCGTCCGTATCCTTCGCGGACACGACGCTCCGCGTGAATATTTCGCCTGGATGTCGCTCGACCAAACCGCCGCAATATCGTCAGTACAAGGGAGGAAATGAACATGTATGCTGCAATGAAACCTAGGGACGGCCGGAGCGCTTTACGCGCACTGGCAGTTGCGTTGTTAATGTCGACAGGTGCGGGTGTAGCATCTGCCCAGAACCAGCCAACCGTCTCGATGGCCATCAACCAGTCCCCTTGGCTCAACTCGTTCGTCGCAATGGTCGATCAGTACGAGGAGGAAACGGGTAACGTCGTGGAGCTGGACGTCTCGCCGTTCGGCGGCCTGCTTGAGAAGATACGCAATTCGGTGCGTGCTGCCGAGGGCACCTACGACATCGTCAACGTCAACTCGCTGTGGCTTTCCGAGATATATTCCGGAGGTTTCCTGGCGCCGCTCGGTGACGTCGAGGCGGACTACAAGTTGCCCGAAGGCGTGCTGTCATACGGCGACACGACGAACTGGGACACCTCTGCCGCGACCTTCTCGGCCGACGCCGCGCTGATGGGCGTTCCGGTCAACGGCAACGTCCAGGTACTCTACTATAACACTGACATCTACGAGCAGCTCGGACTGCAGCCACCGAAGACCTGGGACGATCTGTTCGCCAACGCACAGAAGATCCAGGAAGGTGGCGAGTATTATGGATTCGTGCCGCGGGCGGCACGTGACTCCATCGTCTACAATTTCACGCCTTACCTGTTCAGCCACGACGCCGCGTTCTTCCGCATAACCGGCCCCAAACAGGCCGAGGTCACGCTCAACAGCCCGGAGGGACTCCAGGCGCTTGAAACATATGTCAAAATCGCAACCGAAGCCGGTCCTCCCGGACCCGGCAATATCGCGCAGGGCGAGTTGATCCAGTTGATGGCGACCGGAAAGGGAGCGCAAGCGATCGCAGTGATCGCGGCCTGGGGGCAGCTCGAGGACCCCAATGCCTCGCGCGTCGTCGGCAAGATCAACGCGGCCCTGCTTCCGGCGGGGCCGGGCGGTTTAGTGGCGTCGAGCGCCGGTCACTGGGTCGCCGGCATCCCGAAGAACGTCGCGCCCGAAAAGCAGAAGGCGGCGCTCGCTTTCCTCGACTGGTTCGCCCAGAAGGAGCGCCAGGTCGACTACGTGCGCGCCGGCGGGGTGCCGGTGCGCGGCGACATCACCGGCGCCGACCTTGGCGATAATACCGCGTTCCGCTTCATCGATGCGTATTCGCAGAATGCGCAGCATGCAGTGATGGGCCTTCCCTTCGCCGCCGCCGCCGAAGCCTCGGACGCCATGTCGCTGAGCTTCAACCGGGCCGTCATCGGTGAACTCACCCCGGTGCAGGCACTGAACCAGGCCACCGCCGATCTGGCAGGTGTTCTGGAGCGGGCTGGCTTCACCGTATCGCGGCTGCCCGACCTTTGAGCGCGCACGGCGCCGGCATCGGGCCGGCGCCGGTCGCCGAGCGGACTGGATCGACCTGATGGACCTTAGGCGACCCTATGAGAAGGCCAGGCGCAACCGGCTCTGGATTGTCAGCTCCCTGTTGCCTGTCGCCGCGTTCTTCATCTTGCTCACGGCCTTTCCCGTCCTCAACCTGCTCGGGCTGAGCTTCTTTCACGTCGAATGGCGCGAGGGTGCCGCGAGCTTCGACTTCGTGGGCACGGAGAATTTCCGCCGGCTGTTCGTCCAGGAGAACGTTTTCTGGGCCGGCGTGCGCAACAATGTCGTTTTCGCGGTGGTGGCGGTGACCTGTCAGATGGTGCTCGGCTTCTCCATGGCGCTGGCGGTCAAGACTGCCGGATCTTACGGTCGCGCGCTGCTGACGGGCATCTTCCTTCTGCCGATCGTCGTGCCGCCGATCGTGATCGGGACGATGTGGCGGCTGATCATGGGGCGTGAATTCGGGCTGGCGAACACGCTGCTCGGCTTTGTCGGCCTCGGGCCAGTGGACTGGCTGGGCAATCCCGACATCGCGCTGGCGTCTGTCATTTTCGTCGATGTGTGGCACTGGACGCCGTTTGTCTTCCTCCTGATGCTGGCGGGGCTGGAATCCCTGGACGGCGAGGTACTGGAGGCGGCGCGTATCGACACGGTGAGCCGCTGGCAGCAGATTCGCCATGTCATCGTGCCGATGATGATGCCCACCATCGTCATCACGCTGCTCTTCCGCGTGATCCTGTCCTTCAAGGTCTTCGACGAGATCTATCTGCTGACCTCGGGCGGGCCTGGAACGGCCACCGAAGTCGTGAATTTCTCGATCTACAGGACGTTCTTCCGGCAGGACCAGGTTGGCTATGGCGCCGCAATGTCGGTCGTGACGCTGTTTTCCATCAGCCTCGTCATCATCCTTGCCCGTGAATTCATGCAGCGGCGGGCGTCACGCCGGGATGGTGCGGCATGAATCGAAGCATCAGTCTCGGCCGCGTGCTCGCCAACACAGTGGTTTGGGGTTATGCGCTGGTGATCCTGGGGCCGACGCTATGGGTGCTGTCCAACGCGTTCAAGTTCAAGATCGACATCATCACAGGCGCGACATTGTCGCCGCTGACCTGGATCAATTTCCGGGAACTTCTCTTCTCCCGCCAGTCGGACTTCCTGGCCAACCTGTTCAACAGCGCCGTGATCGGCGTCGCGTCGACGGCGATCGTCATTATCGTCGCTACGATGGCGGCCTTCACCATCGTCTATCTGGAGGTGAAGCCGTGGGTGCGGTGGGCGATACTGGGCTGGGCGCTCCTTTTCCACATGTTGCCGACGCTGACATTCGTCGGCTCCTGGTACCTGATGTACTCAGCCGCCGGACTTCATGGCACCTATTTCGCGGTGATCATGACGCATGCCGTCCACAACCTCCCGATGGCGCTTTTCCTCATGGTCAGCTTTGTCGGCGCGCTGCCGCGCGAACTCGTCCAGGCGGCGCGGATGGACGGGTGCACCTACGCCCAGGTGTTCTGGCGCATCGTCTTTCCGCTGGTGCGCGGCGGTATGATCGCCGCCACCGCGCTCACCTTCATCTTTTCGTGGAGCGACTTCGCCATTTCGCTCACGCTTACCTCGCGCGACACGATGACCGTTCCGGTGGCGATCGCCACCTTCGCGCAGGAATACGACATACGCTACGGCGAGATGGCGGCCGGCACGTTATTGTCGATCATGCCTGCCCTGGTCCTCATTCTCGTCGGGCAGAACTTCATCGTCCGGGGCCTACTTGCGGGAGCAGTCAAATGAGAACGACGAAGCAGGCGCCATGCCGCCGAGGCGGAGACGGCGATGTCTGACGTGTCGCTGAAGGGCCTAAGAAAATCCTACGGGAGCGTGAAGGTGATTCCGTCGCTGGACCTGGACATATGCTCGGGAGAATTCGTCGTGCTCGTCGGTCCCTCGGGAAGCGGCAAGTCGACTCTGCTCAGGATGGTCGCCGGACTGGAAGCTGTCGACGCCGGCACCGTCAGCGTCGATGGCGAGGACGTTACCGCGCGCGATCCCGGTGACCGCGACATGGCGATGGTGTTCCAATCCTATGCGCTTTACCCGCATATGACGGTCGCGGAGAACATGACGTTCGCGTTGCGCATGCGCGGCACTGACGAAGCGACCATCGGCGAGCGGCTGTCCGAGGCACTGCGTATGCTGTCGCTCGAAGGCCTCGAGCACCGCAAGCCCGGACAACTCTCGGGCGGGCAGAGGCAGCGGGTCGCCATGGGCCGCGCCATCGTGCGTGAGCCGAGAGTGTTCCTTTTCGACGAACCGCTGTCCAACCTCGACGCAAAGCTGCGGGCCCGCACTCGAATTGAACTGCGTGAACTTCACGACAAGCTGGGCGCGACGTCGATTTTCGTCACGCATGATCAGATTGAGGCGATGACGATGGCCGATCGCATCGTGCTGCTCGACCAGGGACGTATCCAGCAGGTCGGCTCCCCGCGCGAAATCTACGAAAGGCCCCGCAACGTGTTCGTCGCGAGCTTCATCGGCTCGCCCGAGATCAATATGCTGGCCGGGAACCTGCGGGTCGAGAGCGGCGCGGTCTATTTCGATCAGCTCGTTCTTCCACCACGCGGCCCGGAGCCCACCTCGCCTGTGGGCATCGCTGCAGGCCCCTATACGCTCGGCATCCGTCCCGAGGGCTTCGACATAGCGCGCGAGCCCGTGTCGGGCGGTGTGCCGATGGTGGTGGGAGCGATCGAGTACACCGGCTCCGACACCTTTGCGTTCGGTGAATCGCCGATGGGACATCTGACGGCCAAGATCAGTGCCGACCAGGCCATTGCAGAGAATCTTCACACGGGAGAGACGCTCCATGTCAGACCTCTCGCCGATAGCTGGCATCTGTTCGACCCGTCGGGCGAACGTGTCGGAGGTTGAATTCTTGCACGGAAGTGCACGGTTCACTCATCAGCTCCCGCCAGGGGACATAGTCTGAACACGCGCCCCGCCCCTTCGGATGTACGCAGCCTCGTCGGCGATCTCAGGCAGGTCGCCAGCGTCCGCCGCGTTATCCTGGCGGAAGGAGCAGAAGCCGGCGTAGAGGCGCTTGTCTTTTCGACCGGCGGCGGCCTGGACTTCTGGGTGACGCCGGGCCGCATGCTCGACATTGCCTTGCTTTCGTGGCGCGGAAGTCAGATCGCCTGGCAAAGCCCCGCCGGCATGCGGCCCGTCGATGTGTTTGCGGGCGGACCACGCGCCTTCGAACGCGGCTTTGGCGGATTTCTCAACACCTGCGGCTTCGATCACATCCGGCAGCCGACAGACGGGCTGCCGCTGCACGGTTCGGCGCCGTTCACCCCGGCCCGGCTAATGGACAGCGGGGAGAACTGGGACGCGGAGGAACCTCTCCTCTATTGCGAGGGTGAGGCGGTCTGCCGGCGCCAAGGCGATCCCGCCTATCGGATGCGTCGGCGGGTCGAGGCCCCGATCGGTGGCGCGACGATCCGCATCCGGGACACGGTGGAAGTGATTGGCCCTGACCCGGCTACGGTGCTGGCGCTTTATCATTTCAACGTAGGCTACCCCGCGGTTCGCGACGGCACGGAAGTGCTTTTGGACAAAGGGCGCGTCGCTGGGCCGCTGTCAATTCCGGAGACCGAGGCGCGGGCGGCAACGCTTCATCGTGCATACGGGGACTGGGCAGACTGTCGCGTTGTTTCGCCTGATTGTGGCCCCGCGATCGACTTCCGCTGGCGCACGGATACGCTGCCGTGGCTCCAGCTCTGGCGGAATTTGCGTCCACACAGCGGGGTGCTCTCGATCGAGCCGTGCAGCATTGGCCGCCTTACCGACGGCGCCAACGAGCCGTCACTGCCGCTCAATGCCGGCGAAGCCCGTTCCTTCGCCATCGACATCGCGTTCGCTTCGACCCGCTATAACCGGCAATTCCGTGGTGGCAGAGGAGCTCAAGTCTGATGCGCACAGTCTTGCCGTCACAATCCACCTTCCGCGCAATAGCGGTGATGCTGAGACCCTGCCCCGGATCATGACGATCTCCCTCAGTGCCTTCACCTGCCTGCCTCCGCCTTTCCTCGCTCGGTGCATCAGACCAGCTTCCTGCGGTTGGGGAAAATTCAATCGACGCTTTCGGGGAGATTACGTGCGGCGATTACACATGCGTCCGGAACCTTGTCCGCCTCGATATCGGCCTTCTCTGCGCCGGAGTCGCGTTGCTTCGGCGCGGCTTGTGAGATATTCGCGGGACAGCCATATCGTCCTAGTCTAGCGTCGGGTACGCGATCGCCGAGCACCAGGCCCAGAAAGCGCATGAAGGACAGCCGGTCCTGAATCTGGAACTCGGCTTGGTCGTCCGACAGGCCGCCGAGCGCCTGCGGAACAGCGCTTACGGTTAAATGGGGGAGCGGGAAAAGGTGGGGGTAAGAATCTTCGGGTAGTCGAGGCCTTTTTTGGAAGGGCACTCGTGGATGACGCAATTGAGGATGAAGGTCTGGGTGGAAATTGTCGGCGCCGATGACGTTCCACGGTGTCGGGAAGTCGCAATCGTCGAGCGGATTATCGACTGTGCGCGGCTCGGCGATTTCGGCCTCTCCCTGGAGGATGGCAAGGCGATCCAGCGGCGTCTGCAGGAAGAGTTTACCCAGGTCCAGGTGGATCAAGCCGGCCAGCAGGATCGGAAATGTCCCGAATGCAACCCCCTCGTGGGGTTCATGATTATCGGTCTCGTACGGTCCATTCGCTCTTCGGCATTTGTCGCCTGCGCGTACCTCGGTTCCGCAGCTGTGCCTGCGGAAGAACGGCAAGCTCGGGCACCGGAAGCATCGAGGCCCTGTTGACGGGCAGAGCAACGCCGGAACTGGAGCGCATCCAGGCCGAACTCGGCTCGCGATTGTCGTTTCGCGAAGCAGCCCGTATCCTTGATCTCTTGGTGCCGACCTCCCGACCACACAATCACCGTACCGTTGTCAACCGGCTGGTCAAGGTGGCCGATCAGATCGAAAGGTGGGACGCCGAAAGCCCCTATCGCATCAGCCGAGCCGACGCAGCGCCCATCCCGTATTCATTGATGGTGCCTTCATCCGCGCGGTTCCCGGGTATCAAAGCCGGCATTTCGAAATCTCGATGGGGCGTGTAATCTCCGGACGTAATCTCCCCGAAAGCGCCGTTTGAATTTTCCCCAGACGCGAGCGGCGTCGGCGATTTCCGGACCTTCAATATCCGGAAATTGGCGGCGCCGCGGGAAGCTGGCCTGATGCCCCGAGCGAGGAACGGCGGGGGCAGTCAGGTGAAGGCACTGAGGGAGATCGTCTTGATCCACGATTTGAAGAAGCAGGGTCTCAGCATCACCGCGATTGCGCGGAAGGTGGGCTGTGACCGCAAGACTGTGCGCAAGTATCTCGAGCTCGGCCTGGAAGCGCCGAGTTACGGGCCACGGGCTCCGCGGGCGCGCGTCATCGAACCATTCGAGGTTTATCTACGGGAACGTGCGCTCGCCTTCCCCGACCTGACCGGAGCGCGCCTTCTGCGTGAGATTCGGGAGATGGGCTACGAGGGCGGCTATACGGCGGTCACGGACTTTCTGCGCGATGCTCGTCCGCCAAAACGTCTCCGGTTCGAGCGGCGGTTCGAGACGCCGCCGGGCAAGCAGGCCCAGGTCGACTTTGCGGAGTTCGCGGTGACGTTCACGGATGAGCCTGACGCTGCGCGCAAGGCCTGGCTGTTCTCGATCATTCTGGGTCACAGCCGCTGGCTGTGGGGGCGGTTCGTCTCCAGCCAGAACCTGCAATCGGTCATGCGCTGCCACATCGCCGCCTTCGCGGGCCATTGGCGGTGTGCCGGAGGAAGTTCTCTATGACCGGATGAAGACCGCGGTGATCGGCGAGGACGACGCGGGTGTAATCACCTACAACGCCGCGCTCGTGGCGCTGCTGAACCATTACGGCGCCGTGCCCCGGGCCTGCCGCCCCTATCGGGCCAAGACGAAGGGCAAGATCGAGCGGCCGTTCCGCTACATCCGCCAGGACTTCTTCCTCGCCCGCTCGTTCCGAAACATCGATGATATAAACGCTCGGTTCGATGCCTGGCGCAGCGAGGTCGCCAATCCGAGGATTCACGCCACGACGGGTCGGGTTGTCGACGAGGCCTTTGCCGAGGAATTGCCACATCTGAAACCGCTGCCCGCGGTCCCCTACAGCGCCGTTCTGACGGTGGAACGGCGCGTGAGCCACGAGGGCATGGTCTCGGTGGACGGCAACCACTACAGCGTTCCTGACACGACCCGCAAGCGCGTCGTCGAGGTCCAGAACCTCACTTCCGAAATCCGCATCTTCGAAGACGGAGCGTTGATCGCCGCGCATCCAGTTCTCGAAGGCAGGAATCGGCGACGGGTCGATCCGGCTCATCGCAAGACCGTGCCACCGCAACGACCAGTGCCGCAGGCAACTGGAGTCCCGCGGCGCTCGCTAGCCTTCTATGATGCCGTGGGCCGACGCCTGGCGGAAGGGAGCCGGCCATGACGGAGGTTCTGGACCGCATCCGAGGCGCGTTGGTCGGGCTGAAGATGCCGCGTGCACTCGAGGCGCTCGATCACACGATGCAGCAGCTCGAGAAGGGAGAGATCACCGGCATCGAGGCTATCGATGCCCTGCTCGCCGAGGAATACGCGACCCGGGAAACCCGCCGGATTGACGTAGCGCTGCTGACGGCAAAGCTTCTGCCGGCCAAAACACTGGAAAGCTTCGACTTCAGCTTCCAGCCATCGCTTGACCGCGAGAGGATAGCGGCGCTCGCACAGCTCGACTTCATCCGCCGCGCCGAGGTTGTTCACTTCCTGGGGCCACCTGGAACTGGAAAAAGCCACCTCGCGACCGCGCTCGGCGTCGCGGCGGTCAAAGCCGGCCGGCAGGTCTACCGAGCCACCTTGGCGGATCTGATCGGCGGGCTTGCGAAGGCCGAACGACAAGGCCAGCTCGCGGAGAAAATCCGCTTCCACTCTCGCGCCTCGCTGCTGATCGTCGACGAGATCGGCTACCTGCCCATCACCCAGGGCGGCGCCAACCTGTTCTTCCAACTCGTCAATGCGCGATACGAGAAGGGCGCTATGATCCTTACATCCAACCGCGGCTTTGCCGAGTGGGGAGAGGTCTTCGGCGATCCCGTCGTCGCCACCGCGCTTCTGGACCGCCTCCTGCACCATGCCGTCGTCATCCAGATCGAGGGGGCAAGCTACCGGATTCGCAGCCACGCGGACCTGATCCCCGAACATGTCCGCGCGAACGCACCAATCACGCCACCACCGCCTCCGAAACGTCGCGAACGGCCGCCCAGGAACGGAGCTGCCAATCCATAAAACCGGCTGATTACCGGACCCGGCCGAGTGGGGAATTTTACTTCGGCACTTCTGGGGAAAATTGAGGCGGCGTTGACAGGGGCGCGTTGTTTCACCGGGACGGCCACCGCGTCAGTTCGCGGCCGCGCCGAACGTGGCCACCGGCAAGCACGGTGTGGTTCGTGCCGCGATGCGGGCACAGGGATGGCTGCCTGGCCGGGACGTCACTGTCTTCAGCGACGGAGACGTCGGGCTGCAGGGCATCGTCCTCAGCGCGACAAGACAGCCCGTGACGCACATTCTTGACTGGTTCAATATGTCGGAGCCGCAAGGTCTACAGGACGAGGGCTGATGCCAGGGCGGATGTGTTCGATTACATCGAGCGCTTCTACAACCCTCGGCGAAGGCACTCGACTTGGGCTATCTCAGCCCCATCGAGTTCGAGGAGCATGCTATGCTAGCTTTGTGTCCGAAAACCGGCAGCAGGCCATGGTGCGTGGAAGCTCCGGATACTCCTCTGAGCACAGCCCGGCCAACAGACGCCGCTAAGGTTGCGGAAACCCATTCGATGGCGTCTTCTGGTGCGACGAACATCCACGAGTCAGCGGTTTGCAAGTTCGTGTCACAAAGACAGGAGTATGCTAATTCAGAGCGTCAATCCTTATAACCGAACGCTGCTGATAAGGAACGCGCGGTCCGCGCGACGATGCGCGCCAATATTCCGTCCGGACTCGTATCAACCCTTCCGGTGTGACCGAAGACGGTCAAGGCCATACGAAGGCGTCCGGCTACGTCGAAGATTGGGGCGCTGACAGCCCCGAAACCATCGCCGCCACCATCGTTCATGACTGAAAAGCCACGGTTGCGGGTCTCAGCGATCATCTCGGCCAGCGAGACACGATCGCGCGGGGCATTCGGGCGGCCGGAATTCCGGTTCTGTTCCAATTCGCGCTCAATCGCGATATTCGTGCGCGCGGGGTCCTCGAAACTGGCGAACAAGATGCCGGTCGCCGAGAAGGTAAGCGGGCAGTGGTGCGTCGGCGCTATCGTCGTGGCGAAATCGTGCCGGGCTTCGATGACGCGGATCATGGTCGGCCCTCTTTCGGCCCAGACGGCCAATGCGGCCGTTTCGCCTACCATTTCGACCAAATCGCGTAACATGGTTTCCGCGGCCTTCAGGGGCTCGAACCTGGCGAATCCCTTTATTCCCAGCTGGAAGGCAGTCGGTCCGAGATCGTATTTCGATGTGTCTCTGGACTGCATTGCCAAGCCAGTCCTGATAAGACTGACAAGATAGCGATGCACCTTGGCCGAGGGCATGCCTACTTCGCTGGCGATCTCCGCCAGTTTCATCGGGCCGTCGGCCTGGATCAGGACTTCAAGGATTCTCCCCGCGACTTCAACCGATTGGACGCCAATCTGGTCCGGCTTTCCCCCGACTTCGACCGCGGTCGCAATTTCATCCAGCACAGCCCTGTTCTCCGCTTTTCGGCGCCCCAGCGCCGCGAGAATGACACTTGACACGATTTGATCCCGTAAGCAATATCACATAAAGTAGCGCATATTATGTAATACATAATATTTGATCTGCAATACGAAATATGCCTCTTCTGAAGGCGGAGTGGCAACGAGCGGAACTGACTGGGAGGAAAATATGTCCGGAACACTGTCAGGGCTTATGGCCGGTGATGTTGCGGTAATCACTGGCGCTGCTCAGGGAAATGGCGCTGCCATTGCATCGGGGCTGGCGGCCGCTGGCGCCTCGGTCCTCCTGTGCGATGTCAACGGTAATGGCGCCCGAGAACAGGCGGAGCGGATCGAGGCGGAAGGTGGCCGGGCGCGTGGATTCCCGCTCGACGTGTCTGACCGCGATGCATGCGCAACCCTCGCCCGCGAGGCCGGGGCCGTATTCGGCCAGATTTCGGTACTTGTGAACAATGCAGGCGTCACCCGACGCACGGCTCCGCACGAGCCGGACTTTCTCGCCCATCTCGACTCCCAGATCGACATTAACCTGAAGGGCATGGCGAACATGGTCGTGGCCTTCCTCGACCATTTGAAGAAAACCCGCGGGCGTATCGTTAATCTGGGCTCGATCGCCTCCTTTGTCGGCTACAGGAATTCGGCCAGCTATGCCGCCTCAAAAGGTGGCGTATTACAGCTGACGAAGGCGCTCGCCTGCGACCTCGCCGCAGACGGCGTGCGCGTCAACGGAATCGCCCCCGGCGTGATCGCCACCCCGATGACCGAGGGCACCCGAGCCAATCCCGATGCCATGGCGCGCTTCATGGGGCACACTCCCATGGGCCGCGTAGGCCAGCCAGAGGAACTGGTCGGCCCGGTGCTGTTCCTGGCCTCGGATCTGTCGAGCTACGTCACCGGCACCATGTTGCCCGTCGACGGTGGCTACCTCGCCAACTGATCTCCTTAGCAATGCACATGAAAGATCCAGATATGACCGATAGCGCCGATCGCACATTGCCTTCGATCACATGCGATCTTCTGGTTGCCGGATCCGGCGCCAGCGGGATGACGGCGGCGATCGTCGCCGCCAGGAACGGACTCAAGGTTGTCGTCGCCGAGAAGGAGCCTGTGTTCGGCGGCACGACAGCGCTTTCCGGCGGTTATCTCTGGGTGCCCAACAACCCGGTCAGTCGCGCGGCCGGCGTTGACGACAGCAAGGACGCCGCTCTGGCCTATATCCGGCATGAGGCGGGAAACCAGTTCGACTCCGCCCGGGCCGAAGCGTTTCTCGATTCCGGTCCGGCGATGATCGACTTCATGGAAGAGAACACGCATGTGCGGTTCGAGGCGTCGCCGGCCTTCTCCGACTATCACCCGGATGCTCCCGGCGGCACGGCGGGTGGGCGCTCGATCCTGGTCAAGCCCGCCAAGGCGTCTATCTTGGGCGACGACATCGCGAAGCTGCGGCCGCCCCGCAAGGAACTGACCCTGTTCGGACTGGCCATCGGCTCGGGCAAGGAGCTTTGGCATTTCTACCGGGCGTTCAAACGGCCGGAGTCCTTCCTCTACGTATCGCGGCGGCTGGCCAAATTCGGGCTGGACCGGGCGTTCACGGGACGCTCGCAATTGCTGACCAACGGCAACGCTCTCGCCGCGCGGCTCCATCGCTCCGCCCGGGACCTCGGGGTCGAGGTGATGCTGGAGAGCCCGGTCAAATCGCTGGTCCGCGACGGTTCGGGTACGGTGACGGGGGCCGTCGTACTCACGCGGCAGGGCCTGCGGCAGGTGGTCGCCCGCAATGGAGTGGTGCTCGCCTGCGGCGGCTTTCCGCAGGATGTCTCGCGGCGTCAAACCCTTTACAAGCACCCGTCGGCCGAGGGCGAACATGTCTCGGCGGCAAGCCCCGGCAACACCGGCGACGGGCTGCGAATGGCGGAGGCCATCGGCGCGGCGACGCTGATGGACTACCCCAACGCGGCTGCATGGGCGCCGACAAGCCTGGTTCCGCGCCCCGACGGCACGAAGGGGCCGTTCCCGCATTTCATCGACCGCGGCAAACCGGGCGTTATCGCTGTGGGTCGAAACGGCCGGCGGTTCGTCAACGAGTCCAACAGCTATCACGATTTCATTCAGGGCTTGGAGGCTGCCACACCCGCAGGCGAGCCGGCCGAGGCCTTTCTGATTTGCGATCACCGCACGATCCGGTCCTATGGCTTGGGTCATGTGAAACCCGCGCCGATGCCACTGGGGCCGTCGATCAGGTCAGGATACCTGGTCAGGGGGGAGACGCTGTCCGACCTCGCGCGCAACGCCGGGATCGACCCTTCCGCCTTCGAAGCGACCGTGACGAAATTCAACCAGGATGTGCCGACCGGCGTCGACACGGAGTTCGCGCGCGGCAGCACGGCCTATAACCGCTTCCACGGAGACCCGGAAGTGAAGCCGAACCCCTGTCTCGCTCCGATCGCGAACGGGCCCTTCTACGCGATCCGGGTGATCCCGGGCAGTATCGGCACCTTCGCCGGCATTCGCACCGATCATCACACGCGCGTCCTGAACGACGCCGGCGAAATCGTTCACGGCCTCTATGCCGTCGGCAACGATATGGCGAGCGTGCTGGGCGGAAATTACTCGGGAGGCGGCATAACGCTGGGCCCGGGCATGACCTTCGGCTTTATCGCCGGCCTGCATGCGTCGGGTGCGCGCACCTGACGACACGCCCCGCGGAAGGAGCGGGGCGCTTGCTGCATCTGTCCTCTGGCACAAACAACGCCAGAAAACCAAGGGAGGAATGGACATCATGAGAATCTCGACATTCAAGGCGGCGGGGATCGCGTTTGTGCTCGCGCTTACCGGGTCGACGGCGCTGGCGGAGACGGACGTGCGACTGTCGTACAACCAGCCCGAAACATCCGCCGCCTGGCAGCAGGTCATGGCCCCATATGCAGACCGGCTGGAGAACCTCAGCGAAGGGGAGCTGAAAGTCCAGCGCTATCCCGGCGAGGTGCTGCATCCGGTGGCGGACGGCTTTCGGGCCGCAGCAACCGGCATTACCGATGTAACATCAGCCTGGCCACTTTACCAGGCGAGCAGCTTCACTCTGTTCCACGGCCTGGGCTTGCCCGGCGCGATGCCGACGAGCGATATTGCCACAGTGCGAGTGATGGACGAGCTCTACGCCAAGTATCTACGCGACGAATACGAAAATCTGCGGGTGAAGCTGGCTTTCGACGCTTCCACTCCTAGCTACGATATCCTTGCCTCGAAGCCGATCAATTCGCTTGAAGATCTGAAGGGCCTGAGCATTCGCGCTGGCGGCGCGACAGCGACGGAGATCGTCGAACGGCTGGGTGGAACGCCTGTAACGATGTCGATCACCGACGCCTACACCGCTTTCCAGCAGGGCGTGGTCGACGGGATCATCCTTTCCAGCGCGGACATGGTCGCCTACCGGATGATAGAAGTCGGCAAGCATTACTACCAGATCGGCGTGGCGCGCATTGCCATCCCGCACGCGATAAGCGCGCAATTCTACGACGGCCTATCAGACGATCTGAAAGCGGTGTTTGCGGAAGCGGGCAACGAGGCCGGATACGACTATGCGCGGATGTATATGGGTCTGACCCAAAATGCGTTGACCGAAATGGGTAAAGCTGGTGTCACCATCGTTCAGCCGAGCGAGCAGGACAAACAAAAGATCGCCGAACTCCTGGCACCGATGTGGGACGAGTTCGTTGCGAAGAACGGTGGCGAAAACTCGGCCGCGGCGCGGTTCGTCGCCGACATGCGCGCGCTACGGGACAAGTATGAAGGCATGAGCGACGAGGAGATCCTCGCCCTCCCGCCGGTAGAAGGCCTGCGCTGAACGCGCCCGATCAAGTAACGGCCTGGCTCCGGCCCCGTTTTAAGCGGGGCCGGGCCTTCCAACCCAAAAGGGCATCCATGCGCATTCTCACATTCGTCTCGCGGGGCCTGTTCGCACTCTCGGCCTATGTTTGCCTGCCGGCGATCCTAGTCCTGGTCGGCATCGACGTCGTGCGGCGCTACTTCTTTCATGACCCCCTGATCTGGGCGCAGGAAGCCGCGACGCTGACTCTTTTCCTCGCCATTGTTCTGGCCCTTCCCGAAAGCTGGCGCAGGAACGTTCATATCAAGGCCGATTTCCTGACGGCGATCATAAGCCGTGGACTGAGCGACCTGCTGGCGAGGGCGGTCTGGCTCATGCTGCTGGGCGTTTCCGTCCTGATCGCGATCCAGTGCTGGCGCGACATCGGTCTGATGACGGTGTTCAACGAGCGATCGACTGATCTGGAGCTGCCGCTCAGCTGGTTTCGTGCCGTCCTCGGTGTCGTCGCTGTTGTCTCCGGCCTATTGGCGCTTTCGAAGCTCGTTTCGCGCGAGCCAGCAGGGCAGACGCACGGAGAGTTGTCGTGATCACTCTCGGAGCAGCCGCTTTCGTCCTTCTCATCCTACTCATCATCGTCGGCGTCCCGATCGGCCTTAGTCTCGTGGTAGTGGGCATCGGAGGGTTGGCGATGGTCGGTTCCCTGTCCACCGCGATGACTCAGACAACCCTTGCGCTGTGGTCGGAAGGCACGAAGTTCGTCCTCATCGCGATCCCCTTCTACATCCTCATGGGAAACCTGATCTATCACACCGGGATCGCTAAAAACCTTTTCCAAGCAGCGTCGTACTGGCTGGGCTGGTTGCCGGGCGGTTTGGCTGTTGCCGCGGTATTTGCATGTGCCGGCTTCGGCGCCGTTAGCGGATCGAGCACCGCGACCGCCCGCACCATGGGCGCCATAATCATTCCGGAGATGCGCCGCTACGGCTATGGCTTGCCGCTCGCGACGGGAGTCATGTCGTCCTCGGGGACGCTGGGCATCCTTATCCCGCCCAGCATCATCATGATCTTCTACGGACTGATGACTGAAACCTCGATCGGCCAGCTGTTCGTGGCCGGGGTGATCCCCGGCATCCTGATCGCGATCCTGTTCTCGGCGATTGTGGTCGTGATCGTCCGGTTCGACCCTGCCCAAGGCGGGCATGCCGTCGACATGCCGCCCCTTTCCGAGCGACTTCGCGCGCTGGCGCATATCCTGCCGGTGCTGGGCCTGTTCGGATTCCTGCTCGGTGGTCTTTACATGGGCGTGTTCACTCCGACCGAAGGCGCCGTCGTCGGCGTTTTCGCCGTTCTTGTCATGGGCGCGTTGCAGCGACGCCTGAGCCTGGCGGCGATCCGCCACGCTCTCGCGGACGCGGCCTTCCTGACGACGATGCTGTTCATGATCATCGTCGGCGGCACGCTGTTCACACGGTTCCTGGTGCAGACCGGGTTCATCGGCGCGCTCACCGGCTGGATGCTGTCGATGAATCTCGGCTATGCTCCGTTCATCGTGGCTGTGACGATACTGTACCTGCTTCTCGGCTGTCTTCTGGACCTGTTCGGGATGCTGATCCTTACTGTTCCGATCCTGTTCCCGATCGCGACGTCGCTTGGCATCGATCCCGTCTGGTTCGGCATCTACATCATAATCGTCGCCGAGATCGGCCTGGTAACACCGCCTCTTGGCGTCAACGTCTATGTCATAAAAACCGTAGCGCCCGATGTGCCTCTGACCAAGATATTCCTTGGCTGCCTTCCCTTCGTCGCGGGCATGCTCGCATTCATCGCCCTGATGGCCGTTTTCCCGCAGATTGCGCTGTTCATGGTGCGATGAACGGAACGTCCCGGTTCGGCGAATGAACTCCTGGTTAGCCTCTTCTGATACCAAAACGCACGGATCACTGACATTAAACCCAAACGAATCGGACAATCGCGGAGAAGCGACTCAGGAGTTCCCGAGCCTCTTCGGCATCGCCCAGCAGGTCTCGTATTCGACTACGGTACCGCCTTCGCCATTAAGGACGTCGTTTCAGTCTTAACGATATTTCCCGCCTGTTCGCCGTGCCGGCTATGGGGTCACCTTAATCATTAGGTGTCCGAGATCAGCGGTCGTCGAAAGAACGTGGAACGTCCGCATTCAGCGTTTGAGACTTAAGCCGTTAATGTCCGAAACGGTGAAGGGTTTCGGGTGCCGGCAGGCGTACGCAAGCCTCTCATGCAGGAACCCGCGGGCTGCAGCCGATGACTATGGGGATTTCGGACTGCGGCCGATGTCGGCGTTGGCGCGACCGCTTCTGAGAGGCGCAGGGATTGATGTGGACAGGCCGCTTCGGTGGGCCTGTGCGCGGTATAGCCGGCCCGGCACAAGGCTCTTAGCGCCGCTGTCGGCGGCGATAGTCACCGTGGACGCGTGTGGAGCCGTTGCCGGAGACGGGGTGCCTGCGGCTGATGCCCGAACCAGGTTATGCCGGGTCATGAATCGGTCTCCCGGTTCGTCGGCGCCGCTTTCGGTGGGCAGCGCGGCTGCCCTCCAGAAAGGGGCCCCAAACGAAGAGGCCGTCGCCACGCAGGATCTCTGGATCGACGGATACCATGGTTATTTCGGCCACTCCGAATGGGAAGATGCGATCATGGCTGACTCTCGGGGACCGACCGCCTGCCAGTTCATCCGCTGCATCACCACCTCGCGACCGATACGAAAATAGAGCACCTGGCCTATCAGAGTGAAGACGGTGATGCGTGTCGTCTCTTCCTCGGCGGGCTCGCCCGTCGCCGCTTCCCACAACTGGCACAGGTGGCGGTGAACGGGTTCTACGACGCCTGTATAGATTCGGTCCAGCGCGGAGGTCGGATGCGCCATCTCGCGGAGTATGAACTGGACAATCGACGACATTTCCGGGCGACTCATTACGCAAAAGGCCATGGTTTCCAGCGCCACGCGCAATTCCTCAGCTGCACTGTCCGGGTCAGCGGCAGTGACCGGATCATGACGGTCGAAGGGGAACGCGCATGCGGCAGCGCCTCGGATCGTCTCGACGATGAAGTCCGCGCAGGCATTCCGGAGGCCTTCCTTGCCGCCGAAATGATAGCCGATGCTGGCGACATTGGCTTTCGCTTTGGCGGCGATTTCACGGGTCGAGGTACCGTCAAAACCCTTGCCGCCGATTAGCTCAAGAGCGGCGCGGATCAACGCCTGCCGGGTCTGGTCGGAAGAGTCGGCGTGAGGGGGTGGGGTTTGCATGGGTTCGTTTCCAAGTCACTGGCGCCCCGATTTCGTGCGAGGCACGGCTTGATGCGGCCGCGTTGATGCGGCTGACCGCCCGGCCGAAGAGGGCCGTGCCCGACATCGTCAGTCGGTCGCGCCGACAGGGGCGCTGTGCGCGTCGAGCCTGTGACGGGTTTCGGCGCGATACAGCAGCCATGTCGGCAACAGCGCAATCGCAAAGACGATCGCCACAACAATGAAGCCATCGCGGAACGCGGCCGTATTCGCCTGAATTGCGATGCTTTGCGCGAGAAAGGACATCGCCGCCGGCAGTTGCTGGAAATCCGGTATGCCGGCCGCCTTGACCATTCCGGCAACCTGGTTCAGCAGCGAAATTGTCGCGGTGTTGTCGCTGGTCTGGGTCGCGGCGAACGCGTCGGCGTGCATCACGGTCCGTCGCTCGAGGAAGACGGCAAGCAGGTTGACGCCGAAGGCACCGCCGAGCTGTCGTATGAAATTGATCGCTCCCGACCCCTGGGCGACCAGCATTGCGGGCAGCACCTTTAGCGAACTGGCCGTTAGCGACGGGAAAATGAGGCCCAGACCAACCCGCGACAGCACGGTGAGCCAGGCGAGCGTCCAAAAGCTCGTGTTGATGTCGATGTCCGACGTGAGATAGGAGGAATAGGCGAAGATCGCGAGACCGGAGCCGATCAGCCAGCCTGACGGGAGGCGATCGGACAAGCGCCCGGCGATGGGGAACACGAGCACCAGAACAAAGCCCGAGGGCATCAGCAGCAGGCCCGCCTGTGTCGGCGTCAACCCCTGGATCGTCTGCACGAACAGCGGGACCAGATAGGTCGAGCCGAAGAGGCCCGCGCCCATGATGAAGCCGACCAGACAGGCGGAGGCGAAGGGCAACTGCGCGAAAAGCCGCATGTCGAGCATGGGCTTTTCGGTCCTGATCTCCCAAAGAACGAATCCCGACGCCGCGAGCGCGGCAATCGCGAACTGTGCCAGGATCGGATCCGAGGTCCAGCCCTCGCGCTGGGCGTTGGTCAGTGCGTTCAACAGAAAACCGAGAAAGACGCAAAGAAGGATCATGCCGGTCCAGTCGAATCCCGGGCGCGGCCCTCTTTCGGCCCGCGACGGCAAAAAAAGGTTCGACAGGACAATGGCTAGCGCGGCAAAGGGAAGACCGAGGTAAAAGACATACCGCCAGTTGAATGCATCGATCAGGATCCCGCCGATCCACGGGCCGAGCGCCGGTGCGAGCACGACGCCAATGCCGAATATCCCCATGGCGGCGCCGCGCTGGTTCGCAGGAAAGACCTGGAAGAGCAGAACCATTGCAAGTGGTTGTACGATTCCGGCGGCCGCGCCCTGGATCACCCGCGCAATGGTCAGCACGGTTTCGTTGGGAGCAAGCCCGCCCAGCACCGATCCCGCCGCGAACAGCATGAGCGCGGTGATCATGCTCAGCCGTTGGCCGAAGGCCCTGTTGGCCCAGTCGGCCAGCAGCATCGTCGCGGTCATCGCAGCGAGGAATCCGGTCGAAATCCATTGCGCCTCGACCTGGCTGATGCCGAACGTCCCCATGACCCCGGGAATTGCGACATTGACGATCGTGGTCGAGAGCACGACCGCAATCGCGGCGATCATCACGGTTCCCGTCGCCAGCCAACGGTAGGCCGGACCATAACGGTCGAAGAGATTATCGATCGACGACATCGATGCTGACTTCCACCATCATTCCCGGACGCAGCAGACCGTCCTGCTTTCCGATGGAAATCCGCACCGGCAGGCGTTGGGTCACCTTGGTGAAGTTGCCGCTCGGATTGGGGCTGGGCAGCAGGGCGAACTGGCTTGTAGCCGCCGCGCCGAGACGCACGACCTCGCCGTGGAATTCCCGTCCGGGATAGGCGTCGACGGTGATCCGAGCGGGTGCGCCAATTTGAACATTCCGGAAATCCGTCTCCTTTACGTTCGCATCGACCCATACGTTCTCGGGATCGTGATAGATGAGCAGCCTGGCACCGGGCGATACGTACTCACCGGCGTCAACAAAGGTGCTGTCGATCACGCCGTCGAACTCCGCTCGGATTTCGCGCTTCGTCAGGTCGATGCGCTTTTGTTCGATCTGCGCGGTCAATGCTTCGATCTGTGCGTCAAGCGTGGCGATCTGCCGTTCAAGAACGCCGATCTGAGCCTCCTCCGCCTCGACCACCTGCAGATTTGCCTTGGCGGTCTCAATGCCGGCCGCGGTCAAACGCTCCTGTTGCGTAGCGGCCGCGAGTTGGGCTTCTGCATCCTCGAGCTGCTGGATTGACAGAACATTTCGCCCCGCAAGAGCCGCAACGCGGTCGAACTGGGATTGCGCGTTTTCGAGCGTCGCCTCGGCAGATGCGTGCGCGGCTTCCGCAGCGGCAATTTGGGCGCGGGCCGCGTCGAGCTTGGCGGCGACCTGGGTTCGTATCAAGTCCTGCTGCGCGCGCAACTGGTTCTGCTGTGACTTTACGCCGGATACCTGAGCCTCCAAGCCTTTCAGCTCTTGTGTGACGGAGGCCGAATCCAGCGTCGCAAGAACCTGGCCCCTTGCGACTCTGTCTCCCGCAATGACGGAAAGCGTCTCGATCCTGCCGGAGACCTCGCTGCTGACGGCGACCAGATTGCCGGCGATGCGGGCATCGTCCAGGAAGACATGGGTCCAGCGCGCCGCCAGCCACGGATATGTGAAATAGGCTGCAACACCAAGCGCCGCCAGAATCACCACCGTTCGGACGAGGCGGCGGACTCTTCCGTCGCGCCGCCCTCGTGAGGCGGTTGTTTCGACGGTGTCCCCCGAAGGCTCGGCTTCGGCGACGTCCAACTCCCTCACCTTCGCGTACTGCGAGGGCTTTGCTTCCATGTTCATCCTAAAATCCTTCAAGTCGGCTGCCGATGAGACGCAGCACGCGATGCGCGGTCGCCAGATCGTCCGGGTGAATGCCTTCCATCACTTCTTTCCTGAAAGCATCCGCAATGCGGTCTATCTCGTCGATGAGCGGTGTGGCGCTCTCGGTGAGGTGGATTTTCTTGACGCGTCTGTCATCGCCGGTCTCGAGGCGCTCGATCAGTCCCCGCTCCTGGAGCGCGTCCAGCAGACGCACCAAGGTCGGCCCTTCCACGCCGATCTTGTCGGCAAGGTCCCTTTGCGCAAGACAGCCTGAGTGTCGCAGATGCAGAAGTGCAATCCACCGCGCCTGCGTCAGCCCCAGATGCTTCACGCGCGCGTCGAGGAGCGTTCGCCAACGGCGCCCGACCCGGCCAAGTTCCACGGCAAACTCTTTGCTCGGATCCAAAGTCTTAGCTTTCTTATTGATAGTGTGCTACTGAATAGCTTAGCCTCGATCATGAAGCAAGGTACGGATATGTACCGCAAGGTGCTGTTGGCATATGATGGGTCTGTCGACGGGCGTCTTGCCCTTCGCGAGGGAGCGCGACTCGCGCAGCTATGCGGAGCGCAGGTTTGCCTGCTGGCGGTGGTGCAGATTTCCGCGGGCATCGTGCTTGCGGAGGGCGTGCATCCGGGAATTGTCGGCGACCAGAGCGAGGTCTACCGGAACATTCTCGCCGAAGGCGAGCGGCGGTTGCAAGACATGGGCCTCCGACCCGAAGCCCGCCTCAATATGGGTGACCCCGGACCGGAGATTTGCGCCGTCGCAAGGGAGATCGATGCCGATCTCGTTGTCGTCGGACACCGCCAGCATGGAACCTTGGCAAGGTGGTGGTCAGGTTCGGTGGCCACATATCTCGCCGACCATCTGGCCTGCAGCCTGCTGATCGGGCGGATGGAGATGTCCAACCCGCACTCCGACAGGCCGAAGGTCCGATCAAAGGCTCTTTGACAATCCATGCCCGACAGAGTCCCGAGCAACCAAGTCGCTGTCCAAATCGATCAAGTCCGTGTTTGCTTGCCGGGAGAGGTCGCCCTTGCCCTTGAAGCGCTCGCCTTTGCCAAGTCGTTCCACCGACAGCTTTCGTTCGAATTCGAGGCCGCGGGGCTTGCAGTGACGCCTGCCGAGGCCCGCGTGCTCCTGACCGTGGCGCAAAATGAAGGCCTCCGCCAGACGCAGTTGGCCCAATTGCTTTCCTGCGAGGCGATGACCCTCGTCGGCGCGCTCGATCGCTTGCAGGCTGCGGGCCTGGTCAAGCGGGAGCCCGACGAAAACGACCGCCGAGCGAAGCGGGTTCTATTGCGGCCCGCGGCGATTCCGCTCGTCAGAAGGATCAAGAAAGTCTTCACCGAACTCTGCGTTGCCACTTGCAACGGACTGGACGACGAAGTGGCGAAACAGTCCCGAGATACGCTTTCGCGAATGCGTGGGAATCTGGCGGAGCTGGCGGCAGGCGCGTACCCGGCGAACAGAATTGATCAGCCGGCGGAGGAGAGTCCTGGCCACGACCGGGAATGCACGATGGAGCACAACCAAAATGGCCGTCTTTCTCCGTCTCAGTGCCGGATGGCCAGAGCGGGGCTGGGACTTTCCGTCCGTGAGCTCGCAAAACAGGCAAAAGTCTCTGGACTTACGGTTACCCGCTTCGAGAACGGCAACGTCGCCTGCCCGGACGAAGTGGTAGAGGCTCTGCAACAGGTCTTGGAATCAAGCGGCGCGGAGTTTATCAGCGAAGACGGATGCGGACCGGGTGTGCGGCTCCGAAAGTAAAGATTTCCGGTAGGGACGGCGTGTCTTTTCGCGGCACAACCATCAGCGCCAGTGTGGCGAGGCAAAGGAGGTGCCCTGGTAGAGGTGAAGTGCCGCCGTCGCCAATATTGGAATGCGCAGCACCCAGGCGAGCCGGATTTCCCACAGGGGCGCAGAATCGGAACTGGAACCTCTAAGTTCCTCCAGACCGGATGATGCTTCCGATTTGTTTTTCATCCCGAATTTCATGCTCTGTAACCTGACTTTTCGTCCGCAACCGCAATTGTGGCAAACTTAAACGTATCGAGCCGATACCGAGAACTCCTGTCCGTCGCAATCTCGCCTCATTGGCTTCCCGGGTAGTGTCGATAGTTCTGCAAATTCGCTGATTGGGGCGGTCACGGCCGCGCGCCTGAGGCCGAGCCGTTCTTTCAGCTCCACGCCCAAGTTCGCAGGATGCTGGAATCCGTCGAGCTGTTCAGCATGACCTCAGCCGTATCGTATGGCTGTCGGCGCAACCGTTTGTCGCCACAGCGCGCAGTATGGCTGTCGAAACCTATGAGAACCGGCTCGAAGCACACCGCTGCATCAGCAGCGGCGACCTCAAGGAACACGAGAAACTCATTCTCAATGCTGCCGCGTGACCAATTTTATGGCCGACCCAACTTGCTGAACTTGACGCACACAACCGTACGCGGCCGCGTCGAGCGCAGCCTTGGCATGCCGCGCGTCGATGCAGATCGCCGGAAGCCCTGTGCTGTCGGCGCATGGTAGTACCACCCCGACAGCGGCCCCGTCTAGAAGATGATCCGGCGGGCATACGGTGCGCGCTTGCCGATCACCGCCGCGAGCAGTTGAGGTCTGGAGGCGCACTTGCCCCGCCAAGTCTTCTTGCAGTCATTTCATGGATAGTAAATTTTGCGCCCAGTACCGCGCCGTCTTTCAGCGACCGAATTCTTACCGCCCCTGGCCTGCCACTCGAATAAACAGAACACTTCCTCTGATCACGGCTCGTTGAACGGTCCGACAATCTCATCGTCGATGAACGGCACGGATGGCTGCGTGCGCCCGTGCCCCAGGCAATCGGGTCGAGTTCTATAACTGGGCTAAGGTCGCCGCCGAGATTGCCCGCATCTCCCCGCAAGCGGAAATGGACATCGAGATGGTGACCGCGATCGTCGCCGAGGAAGAGCGACGCAGCGGTCGACGTGCGGATGTGCGTGCCGCTTGCGCGCTGCGCCCGGCAAGGGAGGCTTCGCCGCGGCGGGCGGAATCAACCGGTCCCGCAAAACTGCCGGGTTGCCAGCCGCGCCCTTGCCCGGCTTGCTCTTCGCGGCCTGCCGATCCTCGTCCCGCCAAGACCGGGAGCGGGAATCGGATAAGAGGAGCGCGCGAAGGCGCAGGCGAGATATGGAAAAAGCAGACCTGGAAGAGTTGAGAGGGAAGGTCCCCTGCAGCGCCGTGCTGGAAGACGCGGGGTTCGCGCTCGATCTCAAGGAGAGCAGCCGAAAGGCGATGAAGTATCGCCGCGCCGCCGAGATCATCATCGTCATCCATGACGGCAACGGCTGGTTCGATCCCTTGTCGGATGCAAAGGGCGACGTCTTCACCCTGGTGGAACATCTCGACGGCTTTCCTTTTGCCGCCGCGCTCTATGTCGTTGCCGAACTGGTCGGCTTTGTCCCGACCGAACCGGTCTGGACACGCGAGGCCAGGGACCGTGCGCCCGACCTGACGATCACCGAACGCTGGCGGGTCCGGCGCAAACCCTGGCCCGCCTCGGCGACATGGCGTTATCTCCACGACACGCGCCACATTCCCGAGGCAGTGATCCGCAAAGCCGTTGCCGCGAACCTCCTGCGCGAAGGCCCGAAGGGCAGCATGTGGGCCTCCCACACCGATTCCGCCGGTGAGGTTACCGGCTGGGAGGAGCGCGGTCCCGATTGGCGCGGCTTCGCGACCGGAGGCGCCAAGGTGCTGTTCCGTCTCGGCCGGCCCGATGCGCCTCGACTCTGTGTCACCGAGGCGGCGATCGACGCCATGAGCCGGGCCGCGATCGAGGACATCCGAGCGGATACCCTCTATCTCAGCACCGGCGGCGGCTGGGCACCCGCCACGGCCGAAGCCCTTCGAACATACGCCCACCGGCCGGGCGCCCATCTCGTGGCGGCCACCGACAACAACGCGCAGGGCGAGATCTATGCTCGCCGTCTGCGAGACCTTGCGGCCGAAGCAGGATGCGGGTTCGAGCGGAGCTGTCCGCCGGCGGAAGACTGGAACGCGGAATTGGGAAGGAACCAGGAATCTAGAGGGAGGGAGAAGCCGAAGGAGGACGGCTGCCGCATGCCCGCCGGCCGCCTCAAGGGTGACGCTTCGCCCGGCTGACGCCGGCCCTTGACCCGGCCGGACGGAGAGGCGGCCGCTCGAGAGGGGTCCGGAAGGGCTGAAGAGGACGGCGACGTCGAGAGGATGAGCCGCGCTCCAGCCCCGGAGGCCAAGGAGCCACCCATGACCCTCTCTCCCATCCGCAAGATCTTTTTCGGCGTAGCCGATCGCCGGCAGATGTTCCGCCTGTTCGATCGCCACGCCCAGCGCCCCAACCGCTGGCAGAACGACGACGGCGCCCTGTTCGCGGGCGAATGGTTCGAGATCGCCCGACCCGAACACGATTACATGCTCGATATCCTGCCGCCGCTCTGGATGCGCGGAGAGATGTTCGCCCTCGGCGAATTCCTGACCGGCAGCATCACCAGCGTGTTCTATACGCCGCGCATCAATGGGGTGGACCGCTACTTCCATGCCTATTGCGATCTCGCCCGGCCCGGTTCGCCGGTCGAGATGCGCGACGCCATCATCGAGCGGGAGCGCCGCCCGGTCAAGGCGATGACCCGCGAGGAGCGCATCGAGCACATCTGGAGCGCCACCGAGGACCGGTATCGCGGCTATGCTGACGCGAGCTTCCGACCCGAGCATCGCGGCAAGCGCACCGTCATCGTCTATGGCAGGCATGAAAGCAGCCTCGCGCTACTGGATCATCTGACCGACGCGCAAATCTCGGAAAAGCTCCCGGTTCATCTGCGCCACCTGCCGCTCGCCGAGGCCGCGTGAGGCCGCCATGTTCACGTTCCCGATCATGGCCGTGCGCAAGTCATCGCGCACGGGGCATTGGACGCGGCCGCCAATGGCGGCTTCCGCAATCCCTACTACGGCTTGAAACCCGGCCAGGGCGAAAAGCCCGGCCTGTGGCTCGTTGGCGACGAGGGGGGTCTACATCATCTCAAACGGCAAACTCGCCGACGGACAAAAGCCGCTCGTCGTCTATTCCGCCGAATGCCACCCTAAGGGCAATCCGGACTGGTGGGACTACAAGCGCCGCCATTTTCGGGGGCGATGACGGCGTCGAATTCATTGATGCCGACCTGCTGATCCCGAGCTCCAATCGGAATTTTGGCGCCACCCATCTGAGGGTGCAGCTCACCGAGCACGACATCTCGTTCTCGCTGATCACCCGCTGACCCCATCCCGAACCTGTCGCGTGCGTCGCGCCACCGGCCAATCCGGTGACGGGCGGGCGTGCGTCCCAACACATGGAGAACAACCCATGCCCAATGACGACCCCTTCACACTTGATCTCTTCGGCAACACCCTTTCATCCGGCATCGGTCTTGGCGTCACCGTATTCGGCACGACGATCGAACGGCCGGAGGATCACGAAAATACGCCGGAAGAGCCGGTGTCCGCAGCCTCACAACGCCCCGGCAAGACCGCCGACAACGAACGTGGCGAGAACTTTCATCTCGTCGGCGATCGCGGTCTGGCCCGTGGCTGGAGGCAGCGCGCCAAGGACAACATCGCCGCCATCGCGCTCGCCCAGACGATCGAAACCGAGGCCCGTCCGGCGACGGTCGAGGAACAGGCGGCTCTCATCAAGTTCACCGGGTTCGGGGCCTCGGAACTGGCCAATTCGGTGTTCCGGCGCCCGGGCGAGGAGGCGTTTCGCAAGGACTGGCAGGAGATCGGCGCCGACCTACAGGATGTTACCTCGGAGCAGGAATACGCTTCGCTCGCCCGTTGCACGCAGTATGCGCATTTTACGCCGGCGTTCATCGTCCGTGCCATCTGGGCGGGCCTGCTGCGGCTCGGCTGGCGCGGCGGTCGGGTGCTCGAACCCGGTATCGGCACGGGGCTGTTTCCCGCCCCGATGCCCGGGGACCTGTGCCCGGTCACCCATGTCACCGGCATCGAGCTCGACCCGGTTACCGCGCGCATCGCCCGCCTGCTCCAGCCCCGCGCCCGCATCGTCAACGGCGATTTCGCCCGTACGGACCTGCCCGCGCATTTCGACCTGGCGATCGGCAACCCGCCCTTTTCCGATCGCACGGTGCGTTCGGACCGGGCGTATCGCGGCCTCGGTCTGCGGCTGCATGACTATTTCATCGTCAAGGCCATCGACCGGCTGAAGCCCGGCGGACTTGCGGCTTTCGTCACCTCCAGCGGCACCATGGACAAGGCCGATGCAGCCGCCCGGGAGACGATCGCCAGACAGGCCGATCTTGTCGCCGCCGTCCGCCTGCCGGAGGGCAGTTTCCGGGCCGAAGCCGGCACGAACGTGGTGGTCGACATCCTCTATTTCCGGAAGCGCAGGCCAGACGACGCCGATGGCGACATGTCCTGGCTGGAAACAGAAGAGGTCCGGCCTGCAACCGAGGACGAGGGCCCCATCCGCATCAATCGCTGGTTCGCGCAGCATCCGGATCACGTGTTGGGAACACATGCCACGACGTCCGGACCTTGCGGCGAAACCTATACCTGCCTTCCGCAGCCTCATGTCGATCTGGAGCAGGCGCTTGGCGCCGCCATCCATCTTCTTCCGGAAGCGATCTATGACGGCGAGCCGGAAGCCGTCGACCCGGAGACCGATGCCGGCGATGCCCACGAATGCGATGAGCCCGAAGGGCAGGGCATGCGCGAGGGCAGCTTCTTTGTCGGGAAGAACCAGGCGCTGATGCAGATGCGCGGCGGTGAACCGGTTACCATCACGGTGCGCAAGGGCCGCTCCGCTGACGGCATCTCCGAAAAGCACGCCAGAATCATCCGAAAGCTGATCCCGATCCGCGACGCCGTGCGCGAGGTCCTCAAGGCTCAGGAGCGCGACGAGCCCTTCAAGCAGCACCAGGTCAGGCTGCGGATTGCGTGGTCGAACTTCGTGCGTGCCTTCGGTCCGGTCAATTCCACCTCCGTGTCGGTGAAGGAGGATCTTGAGACCGGCGAAGTCCGCGAAACGCACCGTCGTCCCAATCTCCAGCCCTTCCTCGACGATCCCGATTGCTGGCTCGTCGCCTCGATCGAGGATTGCGATCTCGAGACGAACACGGCGCGCCCCGGTCCGATCTTTACCGAGCGGGTGATCGCCCCACCCACGACGCCGGTCATCACCTGTGCCGCCGATGCGCTGGCCGTGGTGCTCAACGAGCGCGGTCATGTCGATGTCGATCACATTGCCGAGCTCATGCATGCCGACGTGGACACCGTTATCGCCGAGCTGGGCGACGCCGTTTTCCGCGAACTCGAGACCGGGTCCTGGCAGACCGCCGACGCCTATCTCTCGGGGAAGGTGCGCGACAAACTCAGGGCGGCGGAAGCCGCTTCCGCCGCCCTCGATCCGGTGTTTGAACGCAATATCCGGGCGCTGCGTGATGTCCAGCCCGCCGACCTCAGCCCGTCCGATATCACGGCCCGTCTGGGTGCCCCCTGGATTCCCGCCGCCGACATTGTCGATTTCGTCAGGGAGATGATGGGCGCCGAAATCAAGATCCGCCACATGCCGGAGCTCGCCTCCTGGACGGTCGAGGCACGCCAGCTCGGGTACACAGCCGCCGGCACCTCGGAATGGGGCACCGATCGGCGGCACGCTGGCGAGCTTCTCGCCGATGCGCTCAACAGCCGGGTGCCGCAGATTTTCGACACCGTGAAGGAGGGCGATAGCGAGAAGCGCGTCCTCAATGTGGTCGACACCGAGGCGGCCAAGGAGAAGCTCACAAAGATCAAGACGGCGTTCCAGACATGGATCTGGTCCGATCCCGGCCGCACCGATCGGCTTGTCCGGGACTATAACGACCGGTTCAACAACATCGCCCCGCGAACGTTCAACGGCGATCACCTTCAGCTTCCGGGCGCCTCAGGCGCCTTTTCTCTTTATGGGCACCAGAAACGCGGCATCTGGCGCATTATCTCGGCGGGCTCGACCTATCTCGCCCACGCCGTCGGAGCCGGCAAGACCATGACCATGGCGGCCGCCATCATGGAGCAGAAGCGGCTCGGGCTGATTGCCAAGGCGATGCTGGTCGTTCCCGGTCATTGTCTGGCGCAGGCGGCGCGCGAGTTCCTGGCGCTCTACCCGACCGCCCGCATCCTCGTTGCCGACGAGACCAACTTCACCAAGGACAAGCGGCATCGCTTCCTCGCCCGTGCCGCCACGGCCAATTGGGATGCGATCATCATCACCCATTCGGCGTTCAGGTTCATCTCCATTCCGTCCACCTTCGAACAGCAGATGATTCAGGACGAGTTGGAGCTCTACGAAGACCTGCTTACCACGGTCGGAAGCGACGACCGCGTGTCGCGCAAGCGACTCGAGCGGCTGAAGGAGGGGCTCAAGGAACGGCTGGAGGCGCTCGCCACGCGAAAGGACGATCTGCTGACCATTTCCGAGCTCGGCATCGATCAGATCATCGTCGACGAGGCCCAGGAGTTCCGCAAGCTCTCCTTTGCCACCAACATCTCGAGCTTGAAAGGTGTCGATCCTACGGGCTCGCAGCGGGCATGGGACCTCTACGTCAAGTCCCGCTTCGTTGAGACGATGAACCCCGGCCGTGCGCTGGTGCTGGCCTCGGGCACCCCGATCACCAACACCCTTGGCGAAATGTTCTCCGTTCAGCGCTTCCTCGGCATTGAGGCGCTGAAGGAGCGCGGTCTGCACGAGTTCGACGCCTGGGCATCGACCTTCGGCGATGTGACGACCGAACTCGAGCTTCAGCCCTCGGGCAAATACAAGCCGGTCACGCGCTTTGCCACCTTTGTCAACGTGCCCGAGCTCATCGCCATGTTCCGCTCCTTTGCGGACGTCGTGCTGCCGGAGGACTTGCGCCAGTATGTGCAGGTGCCGGCGGTCTCGACCGGCAAGCGGCAGATCAGGACCTCCAGGCCGTCCGCCGCTTTCAAACGCTACCAGACCGTGCTCGACGCCCGCATCAAGGCGATCGAGGAACGGGAGGGACCGGCAAAGCCCGGAGACGACATCCTGTTGTCGGTGATCACCGACGGCCGTCACGCTGCAATCGACCTGCGCCTAGTCGAACCCGACAATGGAGACGAGCCCGACAACAAGCTCAACGACCTGATCGGTAACGCCTTCCGCATCTGGTCGGAAACCTCACGGAACACCTATCGCAAGCCCGATGGCGATTGCTTCGATCTGCCCGGCGCCGCCCAGATGATCTTTTCCGATCTCGGCACGATCAGCGTGGAAAAGAGCAGGGGGTTCTCTGCGTATCGCTGGATCCGGGACGAGCTTGTGCGCAGGGGCGTGCCCGCGTCGGAGATCGCCTTCATGCAGGACTACAGACGCGCGCAGGCCAAGCACCGCCTGTTCGGTGACGTCAATGCCGGCAAGGTGCGGTTCCTGATCGGCTCGTCGGAAACCGTGGGCACCGGCGTCAACGCCCAGCTGCGCCTCAAGGCCCTGCATCATCTCGACGTGCCGTGGCTGCCCTCGCAGATCGAGCAGCGCGAGGGGCGCATCGGCCGGCAGGGCAATCAGCATGACGTGATCGATATCTTCGCCTATGCCACCGAAGGTTCGCTCGACGCCACCATGTGGCAGAACAATGAGCGCAAGGCCCGTTTCATCGCCGCGGCCCTTTCCGGCGACACCTCGATCCGCAGGCTCGAGGATTTGGGCGAGGGCCAGGCCAACCAGTTCGCCATGGCCAAGGCGATCGCTTCGGGCGACCCGCGCCTGATGCAAAAGGCCGGGCTCGAAGCCGATATCGCCCGGCTGGAGCGTCTGCGCGCCGCCCATACGGACGACCAGCATGCGGTACGCCGTCAGATTCGCGAGGCCGAACGCGACATCGAGACCGCGACCCGCCGCATTTCCGACATCGGACAGGACATCGACCGGCGTGTTCCGACCGCGGGCGAGGCCTTTGCAATGACGGTCGCCGGCACGTCCTTTTCCGAGCGCAAGCCCGCCGGCCGCGCGCTGATGAAGGAGATCCTCACCCTCGTCCAGCTGCAGCGGGAGGGCGACACCGTGATCGCCTCGATCGGCGGCTTCGATGTCGGATTCTCCGGCGAGCAGTTCGGTGGGGATGGATTTGGCTACACCACCATGCTGATGCGCGCCGGCGCCGAAGACGAGATTGAACTTCCCGTCACCACGACACCGCTTGGTGCAATCTCAAGGCTTGAGCACGCGCTGTCGGGGTTCGAGGACGAGCGGCTTCGGTATCGCCAGCGACTGGCGGACGCAGAGCGCAGGCTCGCCGCCTACCGCGCCCGCCAGTGCGAAGCCTTCGCCTTTGCCGGAGAGCTTGATGACAAGCGCCGGCAATTGTACGAGCTCGAAAAGCAGCTGGCCGATGACGCCATCGCCACCGCGCCAGGAGTTGAGAAGGCTGCCTGAAGGGTTCCGCCCTTACCGCAGCCGGTCCTCATCATCGATCAGCTCCAGACGAGACGGGGCGCTTTCACCCCATCGCCACAGCACGAGGTTCATGTCGCCCGGACCCGCTCCCTTGGCGAAACTGCGAACCAGCAGGCCGTTATAGCCTTCCGCTATCAGTTCGCGTGCGAAGCGCTGCGTGCGCGCCTCGCCCGTCTTCCTCATCTGATCGCGCCAGGTCGAATCGGCCAGCGCGATTTCGTCGAAGCCGGCCCTGCCCAGCGCCGATGCGTCGCCGGTGTCGAAGACCATTTCGATCTCAGCGCGGTAACACACCAATGTTGTCGGTTGCAGATCGCCCACCTGGTTGGCTTCCCTTAGGGCCGTCAGCACGGATGTCGACGCATAGAGCGCCGGTACGCCCTTTGGATTGAACCGGCCGCCATAGAGTTCCGCTCCGCGTCCCGACATCGGTTCGCGCGCGAAGACAGGATTGAGCGCCCGGTACAGTTTTCCGGAATAGGTGAGCGCCACGGTCAGGCGTGAACGCCGGCGTCGACCGCGTCGATGAAATCGAGAACCTCTTCGGCCCGGCCATCGCGCACCAGCTGCATAGCCGTCTGGCCGGAAAATCCAGGCAGCGGCTCGGACCGATACCAGGCGTAAGCCATCAGCGCGGAGCCGAAACGCGGTTCGACCTTGTTCACGATCTCCACCATCTCGCGCAGGCGGCGCTGTGTCTTGTCCGAGCGCATCCGATCCTTGCGCTGAATCGCGTCCTTGCCGAGGCCGACCGTCCGCGCGATCTCCTCGCTCGTTGTGCGAAAGACACTTGCGATCTTGCTGGGCGCGAACATCCCGTGATCTGAATATTGCGCGAGATTCATTCTGTCGCCTCAATCGATTGCCGGTAGTTATGACGCAACATAGCGTCAGTTGGAACGGCGATCAAGGGCTGCGTAGAATATCGGCGAACTGGCCAATCGCTGCATGCCAATGGGCAAGAAGCGGATCAGGGCAGGGCGGGAACGCGGAGAGGAAAGCAGGGGCAGAAGAACCCCTCGCAGAGCGGCCAGTCCGCTGGCGGTTTCACGTCAACCGCGCCGCTCGCGATCCCGGCCCGTCGGTCGTCGCGATGGCTCACGAGCCATGCTCGCCCAGCCGGGCAGGGATGCTCGGCCGCAGTTGCACCGGCCCGTCCGCTCCGCGGGCCGGGGAGTGTCTTTGAAAAGAAGACGAAGAGGGACCGGCGTGGTGCTGGACCCCGAACCCCGAAAAGGAGCATCCCGATGGAAATCAAGCTCGTCGATCCGCGCGCGCTCGTCGAAAATCCCGACAAGGCCCGCCGCTCGAAATCCAATCCCCAGGCCGATGCGCTGCTGCTCGCCACGATCAAGGCGGTCGGCATCGTGCAGCCGCCCGTCGTGGCGCCTCAGGCCGAAGGCGGCAACGGCTTTGTCATCCAGGCCGGGCACCGCCGCGTCAAGCAGGCGATCTCCGCCGGTCTCGAAGAGATCGCGGTCATCGTCGGAGAAGCCGCCGAGGATGGCGGCGCCATGCGTTCGCTCGTCGAAACGCTCGCCCATGAAGGGCTCAATCCGGTCGACCAGTGGCGGGCGATCGAGCGCCTCGTCGCCATCGGCTGGACAGAGGAGGCGATCGCCGTCGCCCTCGCGCTTTCGGTCCGCCAGATCCGAAAGCTGCGGCTGCTCGCCAATGTGCTGCCGGCCATACTCGATCATATGGCCAGGGGCGACATGCCCAACGAAAGCCAGCTGCGCACGATCGCGGCGGCCTCCCTCGACGAGCAGAGGGAGGTGTGGAAGGCGCACAAGCCCGGCAAGGGCGATCCCCAGGTCTCCTGGTGGAGCGTGGCCAACGGCCTTTCCAAGACCCGAATGTATGCGCGCGATGCCAGCTTCGACGACGAACTGGCCCAGGCCTACGGCATTTCCTGGGTCGAGGACCTGTTCGCGCCCGCCGACGAGGACAGCCGCTACACCACCGATGTCGAAGCCTATCTCGGTGCGCAGCAGGAGTGGATGACGCGCAACCTGCCCAAGAAGGGTGTCATCACCGAGGCCAATAGCTGGGGCCAGCCGGAGCTGCCCAAGAAGGCCGAGCGCGTCTACGGCAAGCCGAAGAAGTCGGACTACACCGCCCTGTATCTCGACCGCGACGGCAAGGTGCAGTCCGTTCACTTCCGGATGCCGGAGACGAAGCCGGCAAAGGGCAACGGGTCTTCGGGCGAGGATGCCGTCGTGATGCCCAAGACGCGGCCCGATGTCACCCGCAAGGGTATCGAGATGATCGGCGACCTCCGCACCGATGCCCTTCATGAGGCGCTCGGCCGCGCGCCGATCGAGGACGACACGCTGATGGCCTTGCTGGTCCTCGCCTTCGCCGGCCAGAATGTCAGGGTCGATTCCGCCAATGGAGGTGGAGACGACTACTACTATGGCAATCAACGGATCGCGCGTCACGCGGCGGCGCTCTTCGACGCCGAGGGCAAGCTCTCCTTCGACATGGAGACGCTGCGCGTTGCCGTCCGTTCCATGCTGATCGAGGTGCTCTCCTGCCAGGAGAACCGGACCAATAGCGGCATCGTTGCCCGCGCTGCGGGCGAGGCGGTTGGCGCCGACGGGTTCCTGCCCAATATGGGCACGGAGGACTTCCTGTCCTGCCTGTCGCGCACCGCCCTCGAGGCGTCGTGCGAAGGCACCGCCGTCCTGCCCCGGGCCCGGGTCAAGGATACGCGGGCGGCGCTGGTCGAGGCGTTCAACGAGCAGACTTTCGTTCATCCCTCGGCGTTCTTCGCACCCGACCGCGACGCGCTCGCGGCGTGGCTCGCGTCCAACACGGTCACAGAGGAGGACGAGGAGCCGGATGGCACGGGCGCCAAACCGGTCGACCCGGACCACGACGACAGCGAAGGGTTCCGCGAGGCCGCCGAATAGCCCCACCACCCTTCTCTTTCGAATGCCTGATCCGCCGCCGGTCCACCCCGGCGGCGCTTTCGTTTCAGCATCCAGAACAGGAGGACGTCATGTCCGCGCAACTGATCTTTGACCACGTGCCGCTGGGCGCGATCATCCGCTATTCCGACGGCACCCCGCGGCCCCCCGAGCGCCATCGGCGCAAGCTGCGGGCCTGGGAAAGTCGCAACAACACCGGCCGGCTCGTCAGGAAACAGACCGGCACGCAGGTCGGCGAAACCACAATACCAGCCGCGATCACACTTCATGAGGGGGATTTCGGCAGCAAGGCGGTGATCGTGCTCAGGGTCTTCAAGACCGTCTCGGTCGATAGCGACCTCGCCTTCACGGTAGTCGAACGGCCCGCCATCGGCTCCGTCCTCGTATTCGACCGCCCCGGCGATGAGGCCGAGCTCGTCCATGTCGCGGCCAACCGTCAGGCCGCCGATGAATGGTTGTCGCGGAACGGCTATCCAAATGCCGTGCTCCGTGAGGTGACCGCCGACGAGGCCGCGGCCGATCAGATCGAGGGGAGGGCGGCATGATCCGTTCTCAGTCATCGCACCATCGGTCGTGCGGGACGCCCGACCAGTCGGACGTTTGTTTCGGCATCAGCGCTGAAGGGTTTCCCGTGGCGCGCGTCGATGACACTGTCTTTGCCATGCTGCCGGGGCGCGTCGGTCAGTATTTTCTCGCCACACGCTGGTGCGCGCGCCGGCCGCGAATCCCGCGAGAAGGATCGCCGGGCATTCGAGGCGCGGCATGCGGGTGACTGGGTCGTGGTGTCGGCGATCAGATCAGAGCACCACGAACGTTTTATTGAGGTGATCGCCACGCTCGGTGGAGGCCGTGGTGAGGGCCTCGAGCGCCAGCGCTTTCTGGTCGCGGCCAGTGAGTACGAGGTTGGCCGATTCGGCTTCGTCGTCGATCCGGCGCGCCACGCATCCTGTGACGGACCCTCGAGCTTTGTCGCCTGGGGGCGGTGATGCCCATTCCATGGAAGGCCATAGCCGTCCGCTTCGGCCGGCGGGCTGTGTTCGGGATGGAGGGCGCACGTCCCCGTCTTGTCGTCCAACACAAGCGCCATCGCCATCGCTTCGCAGGCGCCTATGCCTGGAAGCGCGCGGTGCTCGTCTCGATCCGCGCGCCACGCTTCAACCATCCAGCACGGAGACCCAACCGATGACCACCTATCTCGTCGCGGTCCACATCCTCGTCGATACGCACGCCGTCAGTCCCCGGTCGGCTGTCGCAGCTGCTTTGGAAAACCAGTTCGACCGGTGTGGAGCGGCTGTTCCGGCGGCCGGCACAATTGTCGACTGGGCCGTCGCCGGCGAGGACCTCGCCGCATCGATGGCACCGGTCGTGATTCCGGCCGATTATGCGCCGGGAGCAACACCGTTTCCCGAATGGAACACCGCGCGAGAGCCAAGAGCGGAACAACGACCCCGATCGGCCCGTCCAGGCCCCGATCCCGCACGCAAGGCGCCTGTCGGCTGATACCTTCCAGACGTCGAAGGAACTGACTCGATCGATACCGTTTCACGGGAGCTCGCTCCTCGGGCGTGTGCGACCGCCATCATCAGGAAGAGAAGCGAGGACCGCAGTGTTCGGCCGCAAGATGCCGGGGTGTCCAGCCTGTCGGGATGACAGGCGTGCTGTCCCGGGTCATTATCACTTCCTTCATGGGTCAGCTTCGGTGGAACGCCACCCCCCTGCCGGCCTCCCTTCGGTTTTGGCTTCGGTCCTAAACCGGCGGCCGGAGCCTTCAAGGCCGCTGGCGCGCCGCGGAGCGGCCATGCGCACCAGCCTCGGCAAACCAGCCCAGCGGGACGGCGCGAGGGCAAAGGCCCTGCTTGCCCGCAAGGCTGGTCCGCTCGGCTTTGGTCCGCACGGACCCTGAAGCCTCCTCCTTCCGCCGGTTTTTCTGGACCGCGCCCGAAGGGAGGGCCGGCAGGGGGTCGGCTCGAGCCTTCGGCCAGACCGTGAAGGAAAGGACTCTTATATGACCAGAATCGCTCGTTCCAGCCGCCAATCCAGCAAGGTCGTCCAGCTCCGCAAGGGCGCCTCCCTCGAAATGGTCCGCCTCGCCTGTCCCGACAGCGCCCAGGCATCGCTCATTGCCGAAAGCTTCGGCCTCCCCGTCATCGACAGCGACGGGATCCGCGAACTCCATCGCAAGATCATCATCGACACGGCCGACTCCTTGAAGGAAGGCCTCGGCGAACGGGCCATGCAGATCCATCTTCAGCGGATCGTCGGCTCCTATGTCGGCTCAGCCCACGGCGCCGGTCAGTTCTATTCTCGGTCGGTCTCGGAAGCCCGCGATGCCACGGCCAGAAACGCAAACGACGACCGCGACGCGGACCTCGATGGTCCAGTCGGTTTCGACAGCGCGGCCCAGCGCAAGCGCGAATTCGCGGCCGACATGGGCATTCAGGCCCATGCGCTACGTTGCGCCGCCGAAGGCGTGGTGGCCGCCTACGAAGAGGTCGTCGGTGAGGCCTGGAAGCCCTTTGAGCGCCATGTCGAAAACCCCGGCCAGACCGTCGATCGCAAGGCGGCCGAAATGCAGATGGCCGCCCTTGGTTGAGCGGCTCGGGCGGAGCTCCGGCTCCGCCCGTTATTTCGGTTAGACAGCTCGGATTGACAGAATGACGTAAAATACCTATTTTACGTGAAACACCGGAGCCAAGAGATGAAACAGTACACCTTCTCCGACATGAACCGCTCCTCGGGCGAAATCCTCGAGACGGCGATGATCGAGCCGGTCGTGCTCACTAAGCACGGCAAGGAAAAGCTCTATGTCCTCTCGGCCCGGGATTATCATCGAATGCGGGGCGAGCCGAGCCCGACAAAGGCCTATTCGCTGCATGATGCGCCAGACGATGTCCACGAGGAGCTCATGTCAGGGATAGACGCCATACTTGAACCCGCCAAGACCGATGTTTGAGCAGGGCGACGTCGCGGAGTTCCACTATCTCTGGCACCACGAAGCACAAAAGGGCGAGGAATCCGGACGGAAGCCTCGCCCCGTCTGCATCGTGATCAAGACGCTGGGCAATCCGGATGTCGTTTTTCTCTTTCCCTTCACATCCAAGCCACCTCTTGCCGGCCAGCTCGCCATGAGCGTGCCGGAAACTGAATGCCGCCGCATAGGTCTTGCCGCGCCGTGCTGGATCATTCTCGACGAGTACAATCGTGTCGAAATGGACAAGGACTACGACTTCGTTTCGACCGAACCCATCGGATCGGTTAGCGCTGCCTTCCTTCGCGAGATTGCCTCGACCATCAAGCAGGCGGCCCGAAGGATCGCCGTTAGAGCCGTAAATCGGACCTGACCATTTATCCGTCCGCCTTACCCGGACGAGCCATCGCCGAAGGCGATTATGCTGAAAGCTACCGAAGAAGAGATTGAGGAAGTCCGGGAATACTTCGAATGGCAGGCGCCCGACCTCGAAGTCACCTTCATGCAGAAGGTCTACTCGGAGGCCGTTCTGAACACGCGCCACGACGTGTGGGACATCCACACCAACAAGGATCGCTGGTGGGTCATTACGGGCGGCACAAACCTCTATTCTCAAGAACAGTTCCCCAATATGGACCTTGCTCTGACCTTCCATATTGGCCTGAGCCTCCGAATCCCGCGTACGGCAGAACAACAGGAAGGTGATCAACGTATCCTCCCGTTCGGCTGTCAATCGGCATTGAATCGGGACCCCCTATCGGCGTTCAAAAGGGACCCTGGTGGCACGTCGGTAGCTGGCCCGGGACGGCGTAGCTTCCAAATGGCGAAGCCGGATCGGGCCAGCGGGTTTGCGTGCTCAGGCTCTGGTCTTGAAGCGCCAGCTTTCGTTGCCGGTTTCCACGATGTCGCAGTGGTGGGTCAGGCGATCGAGTAGCGCGGTGGTCATTTTCGCATCGCCGAACACACTCGGCCATTCGCCGAAGGCCAGGTTGGTCGAGACGATGATCGAGGTGCGTTCGTAGAGGCGGCTGATCAGGTGGAACAGGAGCTGTCCGCCGGTCTGTGCGAACGGAAGGTAGCCGAGCTCATCCAGGATCAGGAAGTCGAGACGGCACAGCAGATCGGCCGTGCGGCCCTGACGATCGGTGCGTGCTTCGGCGTCGAGCTTGTTGACGAGGTCGACCACGTTGAAGAACCGGCCGCGCGCGCCGTTGCGGATGCAGGCGCGGGCGATACCGACAGCGAGGTGGGTCTTGCCGGTTCCGGTGCCGCCGATGAGTACGACGTTACGCTGCTGCTCCAGGAAGGCGCCGCCGGCCAGGTCACGTACCAGGGTCTCGTTGACCGGGGTGTCGGTGAAGTCGAACTCGTCGATCTCCTTGGCCAGTGGCAGCTTGGCGATCGTCATCTGGTACTTGATCGAGCGGGCCTGCTTCTCGTTGATCTCGGCCTGCAGCAGGTCACCAACGAACCTTTGCGGCTCGTGCTGACGCTTCACCGCGGTGGCGATGATCTCGTCATAGGCGGCCTTCATGCCGTAAAGCTTGAGCTGGCCCATCGCCTCCAGCACCTGCGATCTTTCCATCGTCGGTTCTCCTCAGGGTGTCGTAGCGTGCGCAGTCGGCGGCCGGCTCACAGGTCAGCCTCAGCGCTTCGGGGGTTGCGATGGATGCCGGTGCCTCGGGCTCACGGCGCCGGGCCAGGATATTGAGAACGACATCGGCGGAATGAATGCCCTCGCGGAGCGCCTCGGCGCAGGCCGCCTCGACCGCGTCGAGCCCGTCGGCCAGCAGCGCTGCGAGGATCTGCGCCATCTGTCGATCGCCGCCCGGGACGCGCTCCAGCTTGCTCCGGATCCGGCGTATGGCGGGAGGCAGCTCCCAGCCCTTGAACGGTGCCCCGTTTCTCAAAGCGCCGGGCTTGCGGGCCAGCACGGGGAGGTAGTGAAGCGGATCGTAGATGGCCCTATCGCGGCCGAAGACGCGATCGTGCCGACCGACGACCTGGCCGTCCTGCCAAAGCTCGATCCGTTCGGCATAGGCGCGGATCTCCACAGGGCGCCCGACGGCGCGAGCCTCCACCGAGTAGCGGTTCCGGTCAAACCGCACGAGGCCGGTCTTCGATACGGAGGCCGGCACGGCATGGAAGCCATCGAATGGACCGGCATAAGGCACGAGGCTCCGGCGTTCCGCCTCGAAGACCTCCCAAACGGTCTTGTCGCGCATGTCGGGATGAGCATGAGCCTTCGCCCGGGCGAGGCAGCGATCGATCAGCCAGGCATTGAGTTCGGCATAACTCTTGAACTTCGGCCGGGGAATGAAGAACCGCCGCCGGATCACCCCGACCTGGTTCTCGACCTGGCCCTTCTCCCAGCCCGAAGCCGGCGTGCAGGCCACGGGGTCGATCAGATAGTGCCCGCACATCTGCTGGAACCGGCGGTTATAGGCCCGATCCTTGCCAACGAAGATCGTGTCCACCGCAGTCTTCATGTTGTCATAGATGCCGCGGGCGCACGCCCCGCCGAAGAAGGCGAACGCCTTGTCGTGGGCATCGAACACCATCTCCTGGGTCTCGCGCGGATAGGCCCGCACGAAGACCATCCGGCTGTGGCAAAGCCGGACATGGGCGACCTTGATCGTGGTCGTCACCCCATCGATCACTGCGATCTCATGGCTCCAGTCGAACTGGTAGGCCTCGCCCGGGTCGAAGCTCAGCGGGACGTAGGCTTCTGCGCTGACTTCCATGGCCGTCTTCGACCAAGCCGCCGCATAGCGCCGGACCGCGTCGTAGCCGCCCTGATAGCCGAGCGCGCGCAGTTCTTCGAAGACCCGGATACGGGTCAGTCGCTCCCGCTTCGGGCGGCGCTCGTTCTCCGCCAGTATACGGTCGAGCTCATCACGCCAGGGGCCGATCCTGGGCTGAGGCTGGACGCTGCGTTCATAGGTGAACTGGGTGGCGCCGGTGCGGATTACCTTGCGAACCGTCTTCCTGGAAACCCGCAGGTCCCGGCAAATCTGCTTGATCGACTTCCCGTCCTGAAAATACGCCCGCCGGACCTTCGCAATCGTCTCCACAACCAGCATCCCAAAATCTGCTCCCGAATAATCTCGGAAGCATGATGGACCACCTCACCAGGGGGGTCCCTTTTGGACGCCGATCACCCCGATAACGGGGTCCTTTTTGCATGCCGGTTCACAGTTCGGCCCCGTCTTCGAGAAGATCGAAGAAGCTGACGCCGCCGTGACACAGGCGCACAACCTCGCGGGCTATCAAGCTGTCGGCGTCCGCTGCCGGGAGACGCTACTCGAACTGATCGGCGTCGCGCAGGACGCGGCAACGTGGACCGACACACCGCCGCAGCGCGCGAACCTCCGGGCGTGGGCGGAGATCATCTGCAATGATCTTCTGCCGGGAGACACCAACAAGGAGCGTCGCCGGGCCCTCAAGGGTGCGCTTGAGTCCGCATGGACTTTCTCCAACTGGCTGACGCACTCGAAGTCGGCCACCTGGTTCGATGCCGACATGGCACACTCGCTGACCCAACACGCCGTCGGTATGGCGACCTCATTGCTCGTTCGCGAGCTTCGCGGTGTCCCTGTCGAGTGTCCGAAATGCGGCTCGCCACGTCTCGAGCCGGAACAGGGCGAAAACACCGCAGCACCCGGAGTCTTATGGGAACGACCGCGCTGCCCCGACTGCGGATGGGCCGGCAGGCCCGTTCCAATCCTCGATCTCGAGGATGGCCAGTCGATCATCACACGCGAAGGTGAACAGTCCGACGAGTGCAGCATTATGACCGTGCCGCTGCGCGCGATCCTCAAGCCGGGCGATCCCGCGATTGCGACGCTGAAGAACACAGAGACCGGGCCACCGGAGCCAGTCGTCTATTTCGCCTATGGGTCCAACATGTCAACCGCCCGGCTGCGCGAACGCATGCCGAGCTGCAAGCCGCTCGGCATCGCCACCTTGCCGGGTCTTTCGCTCCGTTTTCATAAGCGTAGCGTGGACAAATCCGGGAAGTGCAACGCATATCCCAGTGGCGATGACGGTAGCGTGATCGGAGTCCTGTTCAGCTTCGATCCTGCCGAGCGAGCGAAGTTGGATAAGGCAGAGGGTGTCGGCAGCGGCTACGTGCACGCAATGGTCACGGTCATCAACGAAAAAGGGCGTAGGCGGAAGGTACTTACCTATCTCGCCAGCTCGGACTATGTCGACGACAGCCTCAAGCCCTATGGCTGGTACAAGGACTTCGTCCTTGCAGGTGCCAGAGAACACGGCCTGCCGCCGGAGTATGTTGCCAAATGCATCGAGTCGGTTGAGGCGATCGAAGATCCCAAGAAGACACGGGAGAAAAAGCGGCGGGCTACGCTCTCACGCCCAGGGCGTTGAGACTTTGGTCTCGCCGGTGTCGGCCGTCCTGGCTCCGGACCCATCGAGCGCGATATCAGGAGCGACGTTTCCGTGACACGGACGCCCTATTTTCGCTCAGATTGACAATTGGGTATTTTCCTCGTCGAGAGCCCGAAAACCTCCTTCAACCGTCTTGCTGTGCAGTTCGCCCTTCGGCCCGAAACCCAATTCGAATGTTCCGTCGAATGCCGACGCTCCGATCAGGAGGCAATGGGCTGTCGTGAGAATCAAAAGAGGGATGTCATTCATACCGGGAGCATAGCGAAATTCTTCAATTTCGCCGGACTCCCCGATTTTCAGGTACGCCTCCAAATCGCGCACCTGGGTATGAACCGCTTTGCTCAGCAATGCATAATTGGTGATGTACCAATCGTGCATGCTAGCTCGCCTGCTCCAGTCTTCGGTCCTGGGGGACTTGGCTCCGGTCGCCTGGATCTGTTGCTCCAGATCCCCAACAAGCTCGTCAGAGATAGCCCTGCGGGTTTCTTCCAGATTGGTGTAATCATTGTTCCGCGCCTTGTTGATCAGCTTTTTGCGCGCCGCTAGGTCCTCAGCGATGAAGGCCTTTAGCGCGTCCCGATCGGTGGCAACCGCACGCATCTTGAAGGTCGTCTCAACGAGCGCTCTTAGCGCCGCTCTCGCGGCGGCGATCACCCCTTTGTTGAGTAAGACGATCACAGCCTGGTAATGCTCCAGCAGCCGCATGAAAAGTGTGGCGACAATTATCGATCGGATGTCGCGATTACGGATATCGGCCGAGAAGAGAAGTTCATGGCAGTCGTGATTGATTTGGCAAGCGCACGTAAACAGTTGGTGGTGGGCCGCATTTATCTCGGCTTCCAGTTCGCCGCTCCGATGTGTGAGAAACCCGTCTGAATCGAACTCGAACATCATCTCACCTTCGATCTGGTCTGAGAATGCGCTTATTCGTGGCGATTGCCTGCCGGCCACTGTCACGATTTGCCGCGGTTCAGCATGTGTGGTGCGACAGCTAGCTGCAACGGCTGCTTTGGTTCGGGTCGACGGGTCGGACCCGGAAGTCTTCCATTCCGACTGTGGCCTTCTCTGCGCTGCAACGGCAGGCCACTCCTGAAAGTGATCTCGAGATCGGCGGTGCAGGGTGCCGGCTGAGACGCCCGTTTGTGGCCAGCACGAAAGGGACAACGCCGGCTCGTACATTAGCTCGATCCAATCCCGCTCTTGAGGGATGGCTTTCCTCGTGCGGTCGCGGAACTTCCACGATCAACCCGTAAAGGGTCCGCTAGCAAAGCTGCGGCCGTTTGGCTGACGCCTGCACGGTGATCGCGTCCGCTTGCCGCACACTGACGGCGCCATCAGAGCGGGAATTGGCCCGCTCCAACGATGGAGCCCTCGGATGTCGCACGATCTTTCCCTTGCCCAGAAACACGCCTGGAGACTCGCCCGCACCCTGATGACCCCGGTGGTCCTCTTCCAGTCCGACGACGCATACGGGGTGCTGCCCGCCGATGAAGTCGAGGAGTCCGAGGTCGACATTCTCTTCGAATATGATCCCTATACCGGTGGACACGCTGTTCACTGAACCTGGCTTCCGGTCACTGTCCGCAGCGGCGGCGCCTGGCGCCGCCCCGCTTCATTCGACCGCCCGCGGCCCGTCCCGGTTGGTGGCCTGGGCAGAGCCGGCCGCGCCGGCAACGGCTTGCGCCGTCCTTCCCTTCGGTCCGGCCCTGCGGGTGCCGGCGCGCCCTGAAGCTCCGCCTGAACCGGCCCCGTGACGGAGCCGCGATCAGCGCGGCCTCCAGAGACGGAGGTTGAAATGAGCAGGCAAGAAAAGGGTGCGAAGACCGATGTCTACGCGCGCATCACGGAAAAGATCGTTGCCGATCTGGAGAAGGGCGTGCGGCCATGGGTGAAACCGTGGACCGTCGGCCACGCCGACGGACGGATCACCCGGCCGCTGCGCCACACCGGTGAACCATACACCGGCATCAATGTCCTGTTGCTGTGGTCGGAGAGCCTGGCGCGCGGGTTCGTGGCGCCGCTCTGGATGACCTATCGGCAGGCGGCACAGATCGGCGCACAGGTCCGCAAGGGCGAAACCGGCGCAACGGTCGTCTATGCGAGCCGGTTCACGAAGACCGAGACCGATGCACAGGGCGAGGAGTTCGAGCGCGATATTCCATTTCTCAAGACCTACTCGGTTTTCAACTGCGATCAGATCGACGGGCTGCCCGATCACTACTACCACCGGCCCGAGAAGGTCGTCGATCCTGTCGAGCGGATCGAACATGCCGACCGGTTCTTCGCCAATACCGGGGCCGTGATCCGGCATGGCGGGGCGCGAGCCTTCTACGCGCCGGCAAGCGATCACATCCAGATGCCGCCCTTCGAGGCCTTCCGGGATGCCGACTCCTATGTCGCCGTGCTCAGTCACGAAACACTCCACTGGACCTCGAGGCCCGATCGGGTTGGCCGCGATCTGAGCCGCTACGCCAGGGACAAGACCGAGCGCGCGCGCGAAGAGCTCGTCGCCGAGATTGGCTCGGCACTGCTTTGTGCCGACCTCGGCATCGTTCCCGAACTCGAACCACGGCCGGACCATGCGTCCTATGTGGCGAGCTGGTTGGGCGTCCTTTCCGACGACCGACGGGCAATCTTTCAGGCCGCCGCCCATGCGCAACGGGCAGTGACTTATCTGCACGGTCTGCAGCCCTCCGCCACCGGCACGGGACAGGTGGAGGCGGCCTGATGTTTTCCTTTTCGAATGCTGCTGCGGAGGGCATCGAGCCCTCCGCCATCCGACTGCGCGCGCTATCGCTCGGCGCCGGCGTCCAATCGACCACCCTGGCGCTGATGGCCGCCCATCGCGAAATCGGCCCGATGCCCGATTGCGCAGTATTTGCCGATACTGGCTGGGAGCCCAAGGCGGTCTATGACCATCTCAACTGGCTGCGATCGCCCAACGTCCTGCCGTTTGCCGTCCATGTCGTTTCGGCGGGCAACATACGTGATCAGCTCATGCGAGCCGCAAAGGGTAAACGCTGGGCGTCGATTCCAGCGTTCGCCAAAACCGTCACCCCGGTGGGATCCGCCGTGCCAGCGCTTGACAAGGACGCGGCCGGCGAACTCGTCCAGGTCGCCACACGGCGCACGTCACGCGACACCGTTTCGATCGGAATGATCCGGCGTCAATGCACCACGGATTTCAAGATCGTGCCGATCCGCCGGAAGGTCAGGGAGCTTGCGGGGCTCGCCCGCAAGCGCTCGCCCGGCCATGCCGTTGTCGAGCAATGGATCGGAATCTCGTGCGATGAGATCATGCGCGTGAAACCGAGCCGCGAACCCTGGCAGGTCAACCGCTGGCCGTTGATCGAGATGCGGATGAGCCGGCGGGATTGCCTCGCCTGGCTGCGCCGCCACGATTACCCTCAACCGCCGAAATCGGCCTGCATCGGCTGTCCGTTCCATGACAATGCGCGCTGGCGTACCATGCGCGATCGTGATGCCGCTGCCTGGTCCGATGCGGTCGAGGTCGATCGAGCCATCCGGACGGGCTTGCGTGGAATTCGGGGAGAGGTCTTTCTCCATCGGTCCGCCGTTCCCCTTGACGAAGCCGATCTGTCGACGCTGTCCGACCATGGGCAACTCGACCTGTGGCCGAACGAGTGCGAGGGCATGTGTGGTGTCTAGCCAGCCTTCGATCTTTTCGAATGCCGTCAGGTCGCGGGATATCCTCGGGCATCGGGCTTCCAGCGGATGCCAGAAGCGTAACTCTGCCGAAGCTGGCTGACCAGCGGAGGACGGTCAGGGCGATGGTTATGTGCTTCGGCCGACTGCCCACGGCACCGCTCGTCGTGCGCGCGAGAACGAGCGAATAGATCCGGTTTGCAGGCGTGGCGGCTGCCGTGAAGGTCGCCAGCGTCGAGCGCGCGATTGATCCCACCAACCGGTGTCGCGGAATAGCAATGGCTCCGGGCTAGGACGCCGTGGTCGTGTTTCCTTCGCCTCGATGTTCTGGAGCTCGCCCGGCGCGGTCTCGATGGGGCATGTCTGACCGGAAACCGGCTCCGCCTCGTCCGGCATCTCGCAACGCTCGTCCGGAACTTTCTTCCCCTGCGAACTGACGTTCGCATTCCTCGCGAACCAAGAAAGTTCCTCCCGGCCGTCCTCCATTTCATTGCGGCCTTTCAGGTGCGTGCCGGTCGTTCCCGATCTTTTCGACAGCCATCGAGACCGCGATGGGCGCGGCTCGGAACTTCGAAAGGAACACGACAATGGCAAACATCGGCACCTTCACCACCACCAAGACCGGCTTCACCGGCCAGATCAAGACCCTCGCACTCAACGTCAAGGCCCGCTTCGAGCGCGTCGAAAACCCTTCCGAGAACGGACCGCATTTCCGCATCTTCTCGGGTGCAGTTGAGCTGGGTGCGGCGTGGCAGAAACAGGCCAAGCAGACCGAACGCGACTACCTTTCGGTCAAGCTGGACGACCCGAGCTTCCCGGCTCCGATCTACGCCACCCTGATTGAGGTGGAAGGCCAGGAAGGCGTGCAGCTCATCTGGTCCCGCCCCAACGGCAACAGGGACTGACCAGGTCCCCAATGGCCCCGCCGAAAAGGCGGGGCCATTTCTGTATCGGCGGAACGACAGCCGCCAGATTCGACGCCGGTCGTCCACTTCACTCCCGCCTGCCGCTCCGCGGGGCATACGGGTCGAGATAGCCCCGGCGCCGCTTCCTCCGTTCGAGCCGCGTCATCGCATCGCCGGCCTCAGCGGGTGTGTCGAAGGTTTCGATCATTGACTGTCCGCGCGTTCCGATCCGACCCCAATCGCGCACGAGGGACGCTCCTCCAAACAATGTGGGCTGAACAGAAAGGCTGTAGAACCGCCGCATGTTCTGCGACGGGTCGATGCGGCGAAGATGAACCGGACGGAGTTCGTTCATGTCCGGAAGTCTCGCTCGACGCGGAAGCGTCGTCCAACGCATATTCTGAATCGATCAAGGCTGATCGATTCATGCCATTGATGTCGGCAGATCTTCGCGAACCGTTCCTGGCTAGGTCCGCTGAAATCGGTTCTGTCCGACAACCGAGATCATATCGTCTCGCCGGAACCAGATGGCGCGGCCGCATCTGAGTGGCGGATTGCCGGCCGTGAAGACGATCTGTTCGTCGGCACGCATCTGCAGGACCTCCTCGGGCAGGATCAGCGGCCGGGCGGAGAGCTGTCGCGAGCGCGTTCGAGACGATCCCGACATGCGCGATGTCCGGCTGAGCTGCTCCACCTCGACCGTCGTGTTGCCGCAGCGCCGCGAAATGTAATCGGCGGTCTCCGAGTCGTTGATCGCCGCAAATGAGATCCACGACGCCGACTCGAACCATTTGCTCGATGCGTCCCGCCCACCGTAGGTCTCACGCATCTGGCCAATGGACTGGAACAGGAGTAGCAGGCTGATGCCGTATTTGCGCCCGGCGTCTCTAGCGGTTTCCAGGATACGGAGATATCCCAGCCGTGCGACCTCATCGAGCAGGAACAAGGTGCGCCCCTTCACCCTGCCATTCCGGTTATAGATCGCATTGGCAAGTGCGCCGATAACGGTGCGCGCGAGGCCGGGATGCGCTTCGAGCGTCTTGAGATCGAGATTGACGAACACGTCGGTGTCGCCGTCCGCCAGATCGTCGGTCGAGAAGCTGTTGCCGGAAACCAGAGCGGCATAGTTCGGATAGGAAAGCCAATGCGTCTCCTTGACCGCATTGGCATAGACACCGGAGAAAGTCTCGGGCGTCATGGCGATGAACGGCGCCACGTTCTCCTTGACGAACGCGGATTCGGAATTGTCGTAGATCAGCTGCAGCCGCTCGCGCAGCTTGGGCTCCGGCTCGGAGAGGTTGGCTCGCATCTGCCGCAGATGCTGGTTCTCTTTTTCCGTATGCCCGGACAGGCACACATCGGCGATCAGCACGGTGATGAGCTGAAGTGCGGACGCGCGAAAGAAGTCGTCGCGGATCGATGCCTGGCGGGCCGTGTCGGTCACGACCCAGGTGGCGACCGCCACCACGTCCTCTTCCTTTGTCCCGCCGAATCGCCCAATCCAGTCAAGCACGTTGAAGCCGGTGCCCGGCTCCTTCGGGTCGAGCACGAAGACCGATCGGCCGGCCTTGCGCCGGTGAGAGATCACCATCGGCGCGACCTCGTTTGACGGATCGAGGACGACCAGACCGCCGCCCCATTTGAGCGCCGTCGGAACGGTGACCGAGGTGGTCTTGAAGCCGCCCGACCCGGCGAAGGCCAGCCCGTGCGAGGAGCCGAACGACCCGTCGAAGCACAGCAGCGGCGATTTTCCCCCAGCACCCCATGTCTCACGGTCGTCGGCGCGGAAGCCGCACCCGCCGCCCGCTTGTCTGTCGACGCGGCAAGCCTCGCCGATGACGATGCCGCCGGCCTCGGAAAAAAGGCGCCGGGCCGCGGAGATCGTCATCCACGCGCTCTCGCCATGAATGGCCCGTTTGCCCCGGACCCGGCGGGGCGCGGCCGACGCGAAAGCGGCATTGCCGCGTATGGCGACGCGCAAACCGAAGACGCCGGCGACTGCCGCAACGACCGCCCCCGTCAGTGTGGCCGGGTCGGTATATTCGATGATCGATGTGCCAGGAGGCACCGTTGCGGCGAATGCGGCGAGCCGGCCGATCTCGCGGACCGCCGCGATTGTGATCACCACAAACGTGCCGGCGACGACCCCCCAGCCCGAGGACCGGATCGAGATCGCACCCTTGGCCGCAAAGAGAAAGATAACTCCGGTCCCGCCTGCGGCCGCGTAGGGCAGCGCGATGCCGATCCGGCCAAGCATCAGCCGCGCGTCCGGCGCGCGGGCGAAGCTTGCGAGCCAGTGCTCCATCCCCGTCAGGGCGAGGCACGCGCCCGTCATAATGATGACGGGCGCAAGGAGCAAGGCGAGCTTAGTCGGGGTCATCGGCGAACGCCTTCATCCCGATCGCCATCAGGCGCGCCCGCTCGGCTTCGTCGGTCCTTATCCGGCCCGCGCCGTCAATCAGGAGGCCGAGCAACAATGCGCGCTCCTCGTAACGGAGCCCGGCCTTGGCGATCAGCCCGCCGAGCTGGATCTTCTCGCGCGTATCCTTCTTGCGCGCCTCTAACTGGCTTGCCTGCCGCATCCGCTCAAGCCTCGCCAGACGGCCCCTGAGCCGCGCCAGGCGCGACCTGCGCGGACGCGGGCCTGGCCGCCCGGCCGCTCCCTTTGCGAAACTGCGCCGCGACCTCCTCAAGGGCGGCCACGAGCGCGCGCTCCTCAATCTCGATATCGCCGAGACCGGCCTTGAGCGCGAGCCGTCCGATGCGCTCGGCCTCTCGCGCTTCGGCCTGCCTGAGCTGCTCCTGCAGCCTGGTGATTTCTTCCCTGATCTTCGATGACGGCTTCTTCATTCCGGTCGTCTCCTTCTCGAACCATTCGCTTTGTGGCGATGGTGAGGATCGGCCGGGATCGCGCGCAGCGCGACCCGGCACAAATGACGGGTCGGCGAAGCCGACGCTTTGAGTGATCATCCCGGCGTTCCGAAGGAATGCCTCCAAGGGCGCAGTAATACGTCGCTGACGCGACGTTCCGCGCCCGCACCCGGTCCGGGGGAGGCGTGGCCGGCGGAACGATGTCGTCCAACCGCCGGGTTCTGTTTCATCGTGGCTATCACGCATTTCACGCCCCAGATCATTGGACGTGCTGACGGGCGCAGTGCCGTCCTGTCGGCGGCCTACCGCCACTGCGCGAAGATGGAGCATGCGGCCGAGGCTACGACTGTCGACTATTCGGGCAAGCGCAATCTCGCCCATGAAGAGTTCCTGCTTCCGGCCGATGCACCGAATTGGGCCCGCGAGATGATCGCCGACCGCTCGGTTGCTGGCGCCGCCGAAGCGTTCTGGAACAGGGTCGAGGCCTTTGAAAAACGCGCCGACGCGCAGTTTGCCAAGGAGTTCATCATCGCCCTGCCGGTGGAACTGTCGAAGGAGCAGAACATCGCACTGGTGCGCCAGTTCGTCCACGAGCAGTTACTCGGCCGCGGGCAGGTAGCCGATTGGGTCTATCACGACGATCCGGGCAATCCGCATGTGCATCTGATGACGACGCTGCGCCCGCTCACCGACAGCGGCTTCGGGGGCAAGAAGGTCGCCATGATCGGAGCGGACGGCCAGGCGGTCCGCACGAAAACCGGAAAGATCCAGTATCGTCTTTGGGCGGGCGAAAAGGCAGAGTTCCTCGAGCAGCGGCAACGCTGGTTCGATCTCCAGAACCAGCACCTCGCGCTCGGCGGCCTCGAGATCCGCGTCGACGGACGATCCTATGCGGAGCGCGGCATCGACCTCGTGCCCACGACCCATATTGGCACGGGCGCAAAGGCGATCGAGCGCAGGGCAATGCGCGAGGGCAGGGACTCCAGGCTCGATCGTCTCGCAGCACACGCGGTCGCGCGCGCGGTGAACGCCGAGCGCATTCAGGCCCGGCCGGAGATCGTGCTCGATCTCGTCAGCCGCGAAAAGAGCGTGTTCGACGAGCGCGATATCGCCAAGGTGCTGCATCGCTATGTCGATGATCCCTCTGCCTTCCAGGAGCACCTGGCGCGGATTCTTCAGAGCTCGGATTGTCTTCGTCTCGAAACTGGGACCGTCGATTTCGCGACCGGCGCGCGCTTGCCGGACAAGCTCACCACGCGCGAGCTGATCCGGCTTGAGGCGGAGATGGTGTCCGGCGCATCCGCGCTTGTGAACGCGAAGGGGTTCGGCGTCCGGGAGAAGATCGTCGCCGACGTGTTCGCGCGTCACGATCGTCTGTCGGCCGAGCAGCGCACGGCAATCGCGCACGTGACCGCCAGCGCGCGGATTGCCACTGTGGTCGGCCGCGCCGGCGCCGGCAAGACGACTATGATGCGTGCGGCGCGCGAGGCATGGGAGGCGGCAGGCTACACGGTGGTCGGCGGCGCGCTGGCCGGCAAGGCGGCCGAGGGCCTCGAGACGGAAGCTGGAATCCCGTCCCGCACCCTGGCGTCCTGGGAACTGCGCTGGAACGAGGCACGCAACCGCCTCGACAACAAGACGATCTTCGTCATGGACGAGGCCGGCATGGTCGCCTCGAAGCAGATGGCGACATTCGTCGAGACGGTCTCGAAGGCCGGCGCCAAGCTCGTCCTCGTCGGCGACGCCGAGCAGCTCCAGCCGATCGAGGCAGGTGCCGCGTTCCGCGCCATCGTCGAGCGCACCGGCTATGCCGAACTCGAGACGATCTACCGCCAGAAGGACGCCTGGATGCGCACCGCCTCGCTCGATCTGGCGCGCGGCAATGTGACGGCGGCGCTCGCGGCCTATCGGGGCCGCGGCATGGTGATCGGGGAGAAGCTGAAGGCTCAGGCGGTCGAGAGTCTGATCGCATCCTGGAACCGCGAATACGATCCCGAAAAGTCCACGCTCATCCTCGCCCATCTGCGCCGGGACGTGCGCGAACTCAACCGGCTCGCCCGCGAAAAGCTGGTCGAGCGTGGCATTGTCGGAGAGGGCCACGCGTTCCGGACGGAAGAGGGGACACGGCATTTTGACGCTGGCGACCAGATCGTGTTCCTCAGGAACGAGGGCGCGCTCGGCGTCAAGAACGGGATGATCGGCAGGGTGGTCGAAGCCGGACCCGGCAGGATCGTCGCCGAGATCGGTGAGGGCCCCGACAGGCGCCGCGTCGAGGTCGAGGAGCGCTTCTACCGTAATCTCGATCTCGGCTACGCCACCACGATCCACAAAAGCCAGGGCGCGACCGTCGATCGCGTGAAAGTGCTCGCCTCACTCTCGCTGGACCGGCACCTGACCTATGTGGCGATGACCCGGCACAAAGAGGACCTCCAGCTCTTCTATGGCGCGCGATCGTTCCAGATCGCGGGCGGTCTCGAGACGCTCCTTTCGAGGCGTAACGCCAAGGAAACCACTCTCGATTATGCCGCCGGACGCTTCTACCGGCAGGCGCTCAGCTTCGCCAACAGCCGCGGACTTCATCTCATGCGCGTCGCCCGCACACTCGCTCGCGACCGGCTGGAATGGACGCTGCGCCAGAAGCGGCGCCTTGCCGATCTCGGCCGCAAGCTCCGCGCCGTCGGCGTCCGAATCGGCCTGTTCGACACCACCCTGTCCGCCGTCCAATCGAAGAAGGAGGCCGAGCCGATGGTCAAGGGCGTGACCACATTCTCCAAATCCATCTCGGAGGTCGCAGCAGCGAAGGTCCATGCGGATAAGGAGGTCGCGAGACAGTGGGAGGAGGTATCCGACCGGTTCCGCCTGGTCTTCGCAGATCCGGAGGCGGCGTTCGGCGCCATGCGCTTCGACGCCATGCTCACCGATCGTGCAACAGCGTCAGAGCGGCTTGGAGTCCTTGCGCGTGAACCCGCCTCCATCGGCGCTCTGCGCGGCCGAGATGGGATTATGGCGAGCCGGGCGGATCGTGGAGCGCGGCGTGAGGCCGAGGCGAACATCCCGGCACTCGGGCGCGAGATCGAGCGCTACCTGCGTTTGCGCGAGGCGGCTACGCGCAGGCTCGAGGCCGATGAAACGGCGCTGCGCCGTCGCGTCTCAATCGACATTCCCGCGCTTTCACTAGCTGCGCGTGTCGTTCTCGAAAAGGTGCGCGATGCGATCGACCGCAACGATCTTTCGGCAGCGCTCGGGTTCGCGCTGGCCGACCGCATGGCCAAGGCCGAAATCGACGGCTTCAACAAGGCCGTGTCCGAGCGGTTCGGGGAACGCACATTGCTCTCCAACGGCGTGCAGGACACCGACGGCGCCGTGTTCAGGAAGCAAGCCCTCGGCCTGCCCGCGGCCGAACGCGAGAGGCTCGCTGCGGCCTGGCCGATCATGCGCACCGGCCAGCAGCTCGCTGCCCATGAGCGCACGGTGAAGGCACTCAAGGAGACCGAGGCGCTGCATCAGAGCCAGCGTCAGTCCCAGGTGCTCAAATGACCCGCAGGCGTCGCGCGCTCGCCATTCTCGGGATCGGCGCTGCTGCAGTGATCGGCCTGTTCACCCTCGGTTATGTAGGTGGCCTGCGCATCAATCTTACGCCGAGCTACCCGCTCGGGATCTGGCGGATTGTGCCGCTCGACCGCGAGGTTGCCGTCGGCGATCTCGTCATAATCTGCCCGCCGCCAACGTCCGCATTCACGCTCGCACGGCAGCGGGGATATCTGCGTTCGGGGCGATGCCCGGGATGGCTGAGCCCGCTGATCAAGACCGTCGCTGCAACGGAGGGACAGCGGGTTGAGATCGCCGGTTCCGTTTCCGTTGACGGAATGCCGCTCGCAGAATCGGAGCTGCGCGCCGCGGATGCCGAGGGCAGGGCTCTTCTTCCCTTCGCCGGCGGCGACGTGCCGCCCGGTCACATCTTCCTCCACTCTGATTTCGCAGGTTCCTATGACTCGAGATATTTCGGGCCGGTCCCGGCCGCCGGTGTCCTCGGCTTGGCCCTTCCCGTCCTCACCATTCACCCGTTACGCTGTGAAGACTGTCGGTCTCATGGTGCTTGCCGTTGCGGCCGGCGTGATCGGATGGAGCGGCCATCCCATCACTCTCCCGCTCGCCTTTGGGTTCCCCGCCCTGTGGGCAAACTCTCCCTCGCGGGTCGCGGCCGGCATTGTGTCGGCGGGATATTTTCTCGCCGCATCACGCGGTTTGCCACAGGGCGTTGTCAATTACTTTGGCAGCGGGATCGCCGAAGGCCTCGCGCTCTGGCTCGGCGCATCGCTCGCCTTCGTCGCCGTGCATGCTGTCCTCTGGACATCGCGGTCGGGAAGGGGGCGGACTGTGCGATATGCCGCCGCGGCGGTGATCATTAGCGTACCGCCTTTCGGTATCGTTGGATGGGCGCATCCGATCACTGCCGCCGGCATCGTGTTCCCGGGCTGGGGATGGTGGGGACTCGGGGCGGCCGCGATCGGCCTCCTCGCCATGACAACGAAGTTCTGGCCGATCGCAACGCTCGTCTTGGGAGGAGCGTTTGCCTGGTCCGCCGCAACGTGGACGGAGCCCAGCCTGCCCCAGGGCTGGATCGGTGTCGACACGAAATTCGGAGGCGAGCGCGGCAAATATGCCGGGCTATTTCAGCATCATGAGACGATCGCCGCGATAAAGGCAGCAGCGGCCCAAGGCCACAAGGTCGTGGTGCTGCCGGAGGGCGCTGCCGGTGTCTGGACGCCGACTGTTGAACGCCTATGGGTCCATGAGCTCAGAGGAGTCGACATCACCGTCAATGCCGGAGCGATCCTGGTTGACGGGCAGGGCTATGACAATGTCATGGTCGAAATCTCGGGCGAGGGAGCGCGCATCCTCTACCGAGAGAGAATGCCGGTGCCAATCTCAATGTGGCAGCCCTGGCTAACGCTGATTGCCGAGTCCGGCGGCGCGCAGGCGCACTTCTTCGCCAATCCGATCGTCGAATTTGGTGGCGCACGGGTTGCCCCGTTGATCTGCTACGAGCAGCTTATTGCATGGCCCGTTCTGCAATCGACACTCTACTCGCCCGACATCATTGTGGCGACGGGAAACGGCTGGTGGACAGACGGCACCAGCATTGTCGCTATTCAGAAGTCAGCAACCATTGCCTGGGCGCGGCTCTTCGATCTTCCACTTATCATGGCGTTCAACATCTGAGAGGAGCAGACGATGGGCGCTGAGCTATCCCGCACCCCGTGTCGCTATTATTGCCTCAGCCTCAAGGAACTGCGACTTTCTGTTTTTTTCGGGCTGTACGGTTAGCATCAGGGGACCACGCTACCTGCGACGATGTCTTCTCGCGGAAATCAAATGGCGCGAACCAAGCCGAAATGGGGAAGTACAACCCGATCATGAAGAGCATTTGCGAAGGCTCGGATCTGATCACGCATACTTCTTGATTTTCCGCAGCCGTTGTGCATCTAAAAGATGAATAAAAAAGTCATCTTTTAGCGCCCGAACTCACGCAGCAAAAACAGGGCCTCAGGTGGGGATTTGCGGCCACATAGCTCGGGACAATGACCGCCTTCATTGAGCCGGAGCTGATTCCGGCACCATTTCGTCGGGCGTAGGCCAGGTCTTGAATGCGACCAACGGGGCGAGCGCTTCGAGCGTACCGCACGCCACGGCCTGGGCGAGCACGATCGAGGCGCGGCCAGCAGCCCCAGAACGTGAGCGGATCGGGCGCCCGAACGACGGCTGGCCGCGTGATTGTCGCCGCTGCGGCGGTTACGAGGAGGATTCGATGGTTGAGCATGGCTCCTTTCTTGGGTTCCTCCCGGCTGTGCCTCAGAAGTTGCTTTGGGGCCGGCATAGAATCCTCGTCCATCCCCGGGCAGGAATGTCGTCTGGTCCGGTCTTCCTTGATCGACGATCAGCGGTCGTACGCACTACAGCACTGCAGAAGGAGCATTGAGCATGAGACGGCGCGATCGACATGACGATGATCTGGAACTGTTCGAACTGCTCGCAAACCTAGAGGAGCTCGCAGAAACGGCACGGATTCCCGCGCTCTTGTGCAGGCTGCTCGAGATTTATGGACTGAAGTCCGTCGCCTATCTGGGCTCTGGGCTCACGGCGCAGCCTGGGCAAGGTCCATACCTCGCGGTGACCTATTCGGACGATTGGGTCGATCACTACAAGGCCCAGCGCTTCGTCGATGTTGATCCTGCTGTGCAGATCGGCATGCGACGCATGCTGCCGATCGACTGGGATACCTTCGATCGGAGAGACAAGAACGTGCGGCGTCTCTTCGGAGAGGCCGCTGAGTTCGGGCTCGGCCGCCGCGGCATATCCCTTCCCGTCCACGGCCAGCATGGTGACAGGGCCTTGGTCTCGATCACGAGCGACGCCAGCGATCGGGACTGGAGACACGTGCGCCTCCACTACATGCGCGACTTCCAACTGCTAGCCCTCCATATGCATCAGGCCATCCTGCGGCTGGAGGGCCAGAGAATCGATACCGCCAGCCTGTCTCCGCGCGAGCGGGAATGTTTGTTGTGGGTCGCCGAGGGGAAGACGGCGTGGGAAACCGCCGTCATCCTGGGTTTGTCGGAGCACACGGTACGCTGCTACCTCGAGAGCGCCAGACATAAGCTCGGTGCTGCCAACAATACCCATGCGGTGAACAAAGCCGGCAAGGCTAGTCTGCTCAGCCAATTGCCGTAAATCCGGCAGATACACCGGATTTAGGGCCCTTCTCCCGGGGTCTAGTAGCTTCAGCGTTTTCAACAAACGCAAGGAGCAACACCATGATCACCATCGTCGAAGGCGCGGAGCGCGAGCGTCACCCCACCCTGTTCGATGAAATGTTTCGGATGCGGGCAGCGGTGTTCGTCGACCGGCTCGAATGGGATGTCACCGTCACAGATGGCAGGGAGATCGACCGATTCGACGCCGAAGATCCCCTCTACGTGCTTTCGCTGGACGATCGGACCGCAGCGCTTCAGGGCGCCGCAAGGCTGCTGCCGACCACTGGGCCAAACATGTTGCGTGACGTTTTCCCGGTTCTTGTCCCCGGCGGCGCCCCGGCTAGTCCCCTTATCTGGGAGAGCTCCCGGTTCGCGGTGAACCCTGCAGCGTTTAACGCGTGCGATCGCGCGGAAGCCAATCATGTTGTCAATCGCATGACGATCGAGCTTCTGTGCGGCATCGTCGAAGTCTGCCAGCGCGCCGGCATCGAGCACGTCGTGTCAGTCTTCGACGCGCGAATGGCGCGGATCTTTCGCAGCATCGACTGCGCATTCGAGGTCATAGGAACGCCGACCCGCATCGGGAGGACGATGACCTACGCCGGCGTCTTCGACATGTCAGACGCCATGCGAGAGCGATTGGGGGAAGCCGGCAGGCTTCCTGGGTCGGTGCTGGCGGCCGCGGAGAGGCAGGGGATCCCGGCCGCCCGCCACGCCTGATTGACCATCGCTTTTGTCACATGGTTCTCTGGTCGACGTGACAACCATGTCCTATAAACGCCCCGAGGCGGTACGCGCCGCCTCGGGGCTTAGAAACCCCACCACAGAGCTGGTGTCGGCTGACGCGACACCAAGGATCCTCTGGCCACGGCCGGGGGCCTGTGACGCATGTCCAGGCACTCGTGCTAAAGGTCGCAGGGACCGTCTGTGGCGGTTTTCTAACCCCCGGCTTGGGGTCATGGTCTTTATTGTTTGCGGGGGCGCACCGCAAACCAAGCCGCAGGGATTGCATGCGAACAAAACCAGACGTCGACGTCGGACCCGGCCGGGCGGCGGCATCCAGTGTCATACAGACCCTTCTGGCCGGCCTGACGCAAGACGAGTTGGAACATGTGGCCAATGACGTCATCCGGGATAACAGGAGCCGGCTGCAGGCAGCCCAGGAGCTGTTCGAGGAGATCGGCCGGATTGAAGCCGCCGGTCCGATGGATGAGCGGCTAGAGCAGTTGAGGCATGACTACCGGATCGCCATGCTTAACCTCCATGCTCAGCATCAAATCGTGAGCCTGGTGGTCGAGCGTCTGGGCTTTGTGCCCGAGGTCGACGGGCAACGACCGGTGATCAATTAGCCGGCTCGGCCACGGTCATATCAGTCCGATTCGTGTAGCGATTGTGCCCGCCTGCCGGTTGTTGGCGGCGCCAAGCTTATTTGTAGCCGCGTCGATATAGGACCGTACCGAGCGATACGAGATGTTGAGCATGAGAGCGATATCGGCCATCGACATGCCTTCGGCGAACCAGCGCAGGCATTCAGCCTCGCGCGGCGATAGCCGAATGCCGGACGCCAGTGAGGCGTCGCCGCGTTCACCTCCCAGTCGGGAGTGTACGAAGGCGACCGCGACCGCAGCTGTCACCGGATCGATGTCTTCGCTCATCGTCGATACAGGCCTGCCGCTCGCGAGCGTGAACACCATGCGGTCCCTAAAGCCGACGGGAATCGAGATCGAGATTCCCGACCTGATGCAGAACCGGTCGGCCTCGATGAAGAACTTGATCACGTCCCGCCGCCCGTTGCGCCTCGCCTCGTCGGCCGACCACGAAAACAGCGGCGGTCCATGCTTTGCCTTGGTCACGACCGGATCGACCCGAATGAACTCCCGCTGCACATAGAGTTCCTGCCACGCGCGTGGATAGTTCGAGACGGCGAAGGACTCGGGACCGCGAAGATAGAGGTAGGCGAAGAAGTCGAACCCGGTATCGTTTGCGAAATCCCGCAAGGAGCGGCGGGCCGCACGCTCGTCAAGCGGCAGCGAAAGCCTGTCGATGAGATTGAGCAGGTTGGCGTTCAATGGCGGGCGGGTCCAATGGCATGCCGCGCGACAGAAGGTTGACCTTCCACACGGAGCGCTGAGAACGGAAAGGGTCATCGCTACCGATACGACCCAGGGAAAACGATGTCCTGGTCGACCAGAACGTTGAACCGGTAGCCCGGACGGATCTCCAGCGTTGGCTGGACTTTTAGGTTGCGCGAGACCGTCTGCTCGGAGATCTGCCCGAAGGTTTCGGCGAAAGAGCGCCTGGCGGCGTCCTCGGCGCTGTTGGCCGTGCCGAAGCTGTTGCGGTCCTGCGGTAGCATCATTTCCGTGCCGGCTCCGATCAGAGCGACCAGGATCGCCGACCCGAATGTGCGCAGATAGTGGTTGTCCACCTGGTCCCGGAACCCGCCATAACCAGCCGCATCGGTCCCCGCCATGCCGCCGATCTGCAGCGTCGATCCATTCGGAAAGATGAGATCGGTCCAGATCACAAGCACGCCGTCCTGCCCGAATGTGACCTCGGAATCATACCGGCCGAAGAGTTTGGAACCCTGCGGGATGAGGAGATGCCGGCCCGTCGCGCTGTCATAGACATTCTGCGAGACCTGAGCCGTGATCCGCCCGGGAAGGTCCGAGTTGATGCCCGTGACGAGCGTTGCCGGGATGACCGAGCCACGCTTGAGTTCATAGGGCGAGATCTGACCGACGACCGGATTGGGAAGGTAACCCAGATCGCGAATGTCCTGATTGAAGAAGCGCTCCTTGGCCGCCTGCCCGTTCGCGTCCGTGGCGCCACCACCGCCCGCCTCCATGGCCGCGGCGTAGAGGTCAAGCGCGCCCTGCGGCCGCGTCGTCGACGATTGCGGTTCGCCAGGCGCCGCGGTCGTGCCGTCGTTGGTGTCAGCCGAAAGGTCGCCTAGCGATACAGCAATCGGGGAATCAAACGCCGCGTCATTGGCTTGATAGCGCGCCATGCGCTGGCGGTGGAGCTCGCGCATGAGCTGTTCTTCTTGCTCTCGCTCGAGGCGCGCGCGCCATATCTCCAGCGCCGTCTGTTGCTGTTCGGCCGTGGACGCATCCGGTGGCTCTGGCATGAACGGGTTTTCCTTAGGCTCGGTCGGCTCGACGGGAATCGGTAGCGGCTGCGGACGGGCCGGCTCGCCGATAATGCCGTCCGGCACACCCTCCTTGAGCTGGTCGGCATGGGTCGAGGCCGGGCGGGAGCCAGGTGTAAAAGCCGCGTCGTCATCGCCCAGGCGGAGACCGCGCGAGGACAGGCCATAGAAGATCGCGGCAAGGAAGAGGACCACCAGCACGATCGCGACGACAATCGGCAGGCGATTGAGGCGCCGGATTCTGGGCCCGCCAGCGAGATCGGAGCCACCGAGCTTGAGACTCTCGGTCATGACGGCTCCCTCGCCTGGCGCTGCATGATCGAGAGCGGAGAGACCGGCGTCGCCCCCGCCCCGCTCAGCTGGTACATGCGCGTGAGGTCGAGCGCGTGGGTCGACAATCGGACCAGGATGCTGCCTTCGAACGCGTCGACGACATAGGCGAGGGCAATGGTATTCGTCCCCTCCGTCGCCTGGTCCGTGGCCACGGCATAGCCCCATTCCCTAAGCGAAACTTCGAGCGCCTCGCCGAATATGGAGCCGTCCGGCTCAAGCTGGATCGTCGTCGTGCTCGGACCGACCTGCTCGGCAAACCGCCCGACCATGTCCCCTGCGATCGAGGACGCCGCCTCCGGGGTGAGCTGCGCGGTTGCCGAACTCGTGACCAGACCCGCACCGCCCAGTGTCTGGCACCCGGCCAGCAGTGCCGCGGACAGCACGAAAGCCAACAAGCGAGGTAGGAGAATTGAAAGGTGCATCACCTACCCTCCCCGCCTGATCGTGATTTTTTCCTGGTCGCGCCCAACGCCCGAGACGAGGATCGCGCTGTCGATGTAATAGTCGACCACCATCATGGTGCCGTTCATGCGGTAGTTGACGATCCGGTTCTCGCCGCCCGAAACCACGAACAGCACCGGCGCATCCTGGCCCGACAGCGACGAGGGGAACTGGATATAGGTTTTCTGGCCGTCGCTGTAGATGCGGGTCGGCCGCCATCTCGCCCTTCCGCTCACACGAAACGAGAAGTTTAGCTGCTCCGCCCGCACGCCGGCGCCGGGCACGATGCTCGCCTCCATGCGCGCGGCAATCTCGGCGAAGCGCGCATTGACGTCTTCGGGATAGTCGAACCCGACCCGCGCCATGTAATTGGAATGATGGGACTTGAGCTGGATGTGGTATGTTCGCCGCGAGGTTGTCACCACCATCGAGGTGACGAGGCCGGTTTCCGACGGCTTGACGATCAGATGCACCGCCTGGCTGCCTGGCGCTCCGGACGTCGCCGGCTCGACCTTCCAGCGCACAGTGTCGCCAAGCAGCACGTCGCGCACGATCTCGCCCGGCTGGAGCTCGATATCGCACACCTGAAGCGGCGAGCAGACCACCGACGGCTGAACCTGGCCGAAGAGGAAGATGACCTTCCCGTCGGGGCCGCGCGTCACGACCCCCTGCCCTTGCTGCCACTGGCCGGAAATGCTCGTGCCGCGCTGTTCGTTGACACTCAGGGGCTGCGCCGTGGCCGGCACCGCAATCGTCGAGAAAACAAGTCCGGTGCAAAATGCTGCGCTCCGGAGTCTGAGTAAGTTCATGAAAGGGATCCTCCGGGCACTCACAGCTGCGCCGTCCAGTCGAAATCTCTGAGGTAAAGGCCGATCGGGTTGAGGTGGATGACCGCCTCGTCCTGGGGTGGGGTGAGGGTAACCGTGGCCACGCCCCGAAACCGCTTTACGTCCTGTTCCCTGCCCTGCCGATCGCGCTCATACTCCGTCCAGTCGACCTGGTAGCTCTGGTTGGAGAGCGGCACGATGTTGGTGACTTCGATGGCCACCGTCATCGTGCGGGCGCGGTCGAAGGGAGAGTTGCCCCGGAACCAGGCATTGACCTTCTCCGTCGCCGGATCGGAGGTGCGCAAATGCGCATATGTGCGGTCGATATATTGCTTCTGCACCACGGCATCGGGCGTGACCGACCGGAAATTGCTGACAAAGCTGCCGAGCGTGGCACGCACGACGCGCGGGTCGGCGTATTCGATCTGTTGCGGGAAGCCGGCGCTCACCGCCGTGCCGAGCCGATCGACTTCCACGATGTAGGGCACCAGCTGCACCTGAGTGCTCTGATAAAGCGCATAGGAGAAGCCAATCACCGCCATCAGCATCCCCGTCACCCCGACGATGCGCCAGGAGGCGGCCGCTTTCACATACGAGCCGTAGCGCTCGTTCCATTCCTGGCGTGCGGCAAGGTAGGGATTCTCCGGTGGGCTCTTTGCGGCCATGGTCTACGTCACGCCTTGTCGTCTGCTGATTTTCTGGTGGTGGGACGGCCCTGGCTCTGGTCGAGCTTGGAATTGGCAAGGCCGAGCGTCGATGCCCCCCAGGTGCCGGGAACGCCAATCGCCTTGTCCCGCCCGGCCGAGGCGAGCGCGGAGCCGGCAGCACTCGCGCCGCTGGTCATGCCTTTGAGCGCGGCCGCGCCGAACGAGCTGCCGGCCGCCCGTGCATCGGAATAGGCCGAGGCCCCTGCCCTCGCCCCTCCCCAGGCCAGCGCGGCGCCGCCGGCGGCCATGGTCGCGGCCTGGCCGCCGTGGCGGATCGTCTCCATGCCACCTGTCACCGACACACCCTGTACGACGCCCTGGACGATGTTGGGCACATACATGGCAATGACGAACACCACGACGGAAATACCGCCGATGGCAAGGGTGGAGAGAAACTCGTCGGCGCCCGAAGGGGAGTTGGCGAGATCGATGAGGACTTCCGACCCGATGCGCGCGATCATCACAAGCGCCATCAGCTTCATGCCCACGGAGAACGCATAGACGAGATACCGGACGGCGAAGTCCTTGGTGAAGCTCGAGCCGCCGAGGCCCAGCATGATCATCCCGGCGAGCAGCCCGACATACATCTCGGCCATCACGGCCACGAAGATCGCGGCCACGAGGCTGAAGGCAATGACGACGATCACCATGGCGAACACGGCCGCGATCGCCAGCGCATTGTCCTCGAACAGCCCGAACTGCGCCTTCTCCGACATCTGGCTGGCGACCTGCAGGCCAGCGTTGAAGATGTTCGCCGGCGAAGCCGATCCTCCGCCGGCGCCGATCTGGAACAGGCTGTCGACCATTGCCCGTGCGAAGTCCGGCCCCTGCTCGAGGATGAAGACGAACAGACCGATGAACATGATGCGCCGCACCAGCTCGGCGAACCACGTGTCGAGCGATGCCGCACCGAGCACCAGCCAGGCCGCCGCAATGCCGACCTCGATGCCGGCAAGGATCCAGAACAGCGAGCGCGCCGCCTGCATGACGGTCGTCTCCCATCCCTGCGCGGCGTCTGCGACTTCGTTTTCCAGCGTCGTGAGAAGCGAGCCATCCTGTGCAAGGGCGGGCTGGAGAAGAAGCAGGACGCCGAGGCTGGCGGCAAAGGCGAGCTTAGTTGTCGGGGGCCTCATCGCCCTGCCCCTCTCCATTGCCCCAGCGTGGCCGCATCTCCTGCCCGCCGGTGGTGTCATACTCAGTCGGTGTGTCGAGGACTCTGCGTGCCCGATCGGGCGCCTCGCGAAGGCCCGGTACGAACCAGATCGCAACAGCGATCCCGACAATGACAGTGGCTGCCGCCACGACAATGAGTGTTCTTGTCACCAGCGCGGCTCCATGACCTGGCCGCCCGATGTCGACGGCGCATTCGAGTTGAAAAAGTCCTCTCGACGTGTCTGCGCGAGATCCTTTGTGGCCTGCTCGGATTGATGCCAGGTCGCCATCATCGTGATCTGCTGGGAGACGAGGCCGCGCAGTTTCTGCGTCTGCGCCACCTGTTGCGCGGCAATCTGATGGCCGACCTGAAGCGCCTGCATCTGTCCGACGGAGCTCTGCGACATCGAGCGAAGTTGGCTCATCGTCGCCTCTTCACTGGCGAACTGATCGGCCGTCAGCCCGGCCGCCCGGAGCGTCGCCGAAATCGTCCCCCGGTTGGTGTCCGACCATGACTGATAGCTCGAGGAGAAATCCTCGCCGTTCGCGAGCCCCGTCTCGAACTCGGCGAAGCTCTCGAAGCGTTGCTTGAGAACGTCGTCGATATTGCCCATCGCAAAGGCGATGCCTGCGCCCTGGTTGACGAGGTTCTGGAGCGCCATGAGGTCGCTTTCGACCTGACCCCAGACGTGATCGGGCAGCTGCAGCGTGTTCTGCAGCATGTTCTCGTAGATGCGGAGCTGATTCTGGATTTGCTCGGATAATTGCGCGATTTGCGTGATCTGGTTCTGGATCTGCTCGGCCGACTGGCCCGTGAGCCCCACCAGCTCGGCGTTGTTGAGGAGCTGGGTCCATTCGGTCGCGTTCCCGGTGACCGCGCCAGCATAAGCCGGCCCCGTGAAGGCCAGGCACGCGCTCATCATCGCGGCGGCCGTGATCCTAATCGCGTGTGAGAATGGCTTCGGCATTGCCAATACCCCTTTCCATGAGCCACGCAGCCGGCCAGTCCGGACCATGATCCTTGTGCAGCTGATCGATGCGTTTGAGGTCTTCCTTGCCCGAGGCACCTGCGAAGGCGAGCGCGACCGGGCCAAGCGCCATGTCGAATAGCCGCCTGCCCTCGGGACTTGCGACGTAGTATTCACGCTTCGGCGTCGCGGTGGCGACGATCTCGATCTGCCGCTCGTTGAAGCCGATGCGCTCATAGAAGTCGCGCGTGCCCGGTTCGCGCGCGGCACCGTTCGGCAGGCAGATCTTGGTCGGACAGCTTTCCTTGAGCACGTCGATGATGCCCGAGCGTTCGGCGTCAGAGATCGACTGTGTGGCGAGCAGCACGGCGCAGTTCGCCTTCCGCAGGACCTTCAGCCACTCCCTGATCTTGTCCCTGAAGGTGGGATGGCCGAGCATCAGCCAGGCCTCGTCGAGAACGATGAGACTGGGCGCTCCCGTCAGGCGTTTTTCGATCCTGCGGAAAAGGTAGAGGAGCACAGGCACGAGATTGCGCTCGCCCATGTTCATCAGCTCCTCGATTTCGAAGGTCTGGAATGCGCCGAGCGCCAGCCCGTCCTCCTCAGCGTCGAGGAGTTGCCCCATCGGACCGTCGACCGTGTAGTGGTGGAGCGCGTTCTTGATTTCGCGCATCTGCACCCCGCTCACGAAATCCGAGAGCGAGCGGCCGCGCGCCGACGCCATGAGATCGACCTGGCGTGAGATCGCGTTGCGATGATCGGGTGTGATCGCCACCCCTTGCATGGCGATCAGCGTGTCGATCCATTCGCTTGCCCAGGCCCGGTCTCCATCGGTCGCCAGCTCGGCCAGCGGGCAGAACGACAGGGAAGATCCCTCCCCTGCCCCAACCTCATAATGATCGCCCTCCGCGGCGATCGTGAGTGGGCGCAGCGATCGGCCCTTGTCGAAGGCGAAGATCTGCGCGTTCTCGTAGCGCCGAAACTGTGCCGCGATCAGCGCGAGCAATGTCGACTTGCCCGAACCGGTCGGCCCGAACACGAGCGTATGCCCCACATCGTCGACATGCAGGTTCAGCCGGAAGGGTGTCGAGCCCGAAGCGACCTGCATCAAGGGTGGCGAGCCGGTCGGATAGAACGGGCACGGCGCGCTCGTGCTGCCCGACCAGACCGAGTTGAGCGGAATGAGGTCCGCCAGATTGCCCGTGTTGACGAGTGGTTCGCGAACATTGGCATAGGTGATGCCCGGCAGGCTGCCGAGATACGCTTCAGTCGCATTGAGCGTCTCGATGCGCGCGCCGAAACCTTCGGCCTGGACAAGCCTGCGCACCGCCTCGGCGTGGTCGCGCAACCGGACATCGTCGGTATCGAAAAGGACGATCACCGGTGTGTAGTAGCCAAAGGCGACGAGCTGGGACGAGGCCTCGGCAATGGCGTCCTCGGCTTCGGCGACCATCGTCACGGCGTCCTGGTCGACTGCCCGGCTCTGGGTCTGAAAAAGCTGGTCGAAGAACGGCCGCACCTTCTGCTGCCACTTCTTCCGTGTGCGTTCGAGCTTTGCGCGCGCTTCCTGGTCGTCGAGGAAGATGAAGCGGCTTGACCACCGGTAGGTGAGTGGCATCAGGTCGAGCGAATTGAGGATCCCCGGCCAGCTCTCGGCCGGAAACCCGTCGATCGCGACGACCGCCAGATACCGTCCGTCCACTACCGGCGACAGGCCGTGGTGGAACTCGGCCGTGGCCAGCCAATCCAAATACATGGGGATCGCCGGCAAGCGCACCGGATGGCTTTCGCCCACGATGCAAAACCGGATGAACTGGAAGAGTTCGTCGTACCGGATCTCGCGGCCAGATTCGGGATCGGCGACAGTGCGCGTGACCATCCGCCGGATCGAGAGCACATTGGCCAGATACTGTTCGAACTCGCGGATCGACGTGCGGAAGGTGTCCAGGACCACATCGGCATAGGTCTCCGCGCGGCTCTCACCATCGGAATAGACATAGCGTGCGAGGCTCGACCGCCGTCGTTCGGGCGGCCGGTAGGTGAGAATGATGGCGTGCTGGCTCTCGTAATGGCCGCTCTCGGCCTCGAAATGCGCCCGGCGTTCGTTGTCGATCGCGCGCGTCACGGGATCGGGGAAATGGCAGTCCTCGCGGGCGGGATAGGCGACCGTGGGGATGCGCACTGCCTCGACCTGGATCATCCAGCCCGATCCGAGCCGGGACAGGATCGTGTTGATCTGCCGCGACACCTCATTGCGCTCGAGGTTGGTCGAGCTCTCCGAGTCCGGGCCGGCAAAATACCAGCCGGCCATGACCGACCCGTCCTTGAGCAGGATCACGCCGTCGTCGACCAGGCCCGCATAGGGCAGCAGGTCGGAGAAGGATGGTCGGGTGTTACGGAACTGACGAAGCGCGACCATTCCAGTCAGGGCCTCCGCCACGGTGAGGCGGTCGGACGGTAGCCCGCGCGATAGCCGATATGGCGCAGATAGACCTGCCGCATCATCGGATCGGCTTTGGCCATCATACGAAGCGCAGCCAACACGGCAGCCCAGATGGCGATCCCGAGCAGCACGGAAAACCACGTCAAAACCACGAAGATCAGGATCACCGCGGCAAGACCGGTCAGCAGCACCAGCTCCCGATCGGCCCCCATCAAATGATTCGGGCGCGAAAGCGCCCTGTGGATGCGGGATCGTGCGAGAGCAACGCCAGGCTCAGCCATCGCTCCCCTCCCCTGCCCTGGCCTGCGGCGCCTCGTCGGCCGGATAGCCGATCGAGGCGCCGCTCGCGCCGAATAGGCCGACGATTTGCGTGGCGCCGAGGAGGATGCCGGCGACCAGCACGACATACATCAGCCTGCGCGCGAAATCGTTGAGCTCGCCGCCAAAGATCAGCATGCCGCCTGCGACCGCAACGGCGGCCAGTGCGATGAAGCCCGCGACCGGACCGGTGATGGACTGCTGTATCTGCTGAAGCGGGCCTTCCCAGGGCAGACCGCCGCCACTTGAGGCGAGCGCCGGCGTTGCAAGAGCGACAAGTAGGAGCGTTGCCGCAACCGGGATGGCGGCGAGAGCGCGGCTGTTATGCGGCATGACTTTCCTCGTCGATCTGGGGATGGTGATCGGTCGCGTAGCGCGCGCCGTCGAAGCCCGTGACATGCATGACATCACGCACCCGCCGCCCGTGGCCGGCCCGTTCGATCGAAACGACGAGGTCGACGGCTTCGCCAATCACCTCACGCATGGGCTGCTGGCTGACCTCCGCGGTCAATTGCTCGAGGCGGCGGAGCGCGGAGACGGCGCTGTCGGCGTGAATGGTCGTCACGCCGCCCGGGTGGCCGGTATTCCATGCCTTGAGCAGGGTGAGCGCGGCACCATCGCGAACCTCGCCGACAATGATACGGTCCGGCCTCAGCCGCATCGTGCTCTTCAGCAGCCGGGCCATGTCCACCGTGTCGCTGGTGTGCAGGGCAACCGCGTTCTCGGCGGCGCACTGGATTTCCGCAGTGTCCTCCAGGATGACCAGACGATCGTCCGGCGACAGCGAGACTATCTCCGCAATCACGGCGTTGGCCAACGTCGTTTTGCCCGATCCGGTGCCGCCGCTGATCACGATGTTCATGCGCGAAGCTACGGCGCTCCTTAGCACCGTAGCTTGACGGTGGGTCATGATCCCGGCGCGCGCATATTCCTCCAGCGGGATGAGCCGGGATGCCCGCCTTCGAATGGTGAACGTGGGCGCAGCGACGATCGGTGGAAGCAGACCCTCGAAGCGGTGCCCGTCGATCGGGAGTTCGCCCGAGATGATCGGCTGGCTTGCATCCACTTCAGTCTGCAGCGCATGGCCCACGCTGCCTATGATGATCTCGGCGGCGCGGGGCGCGAACTCACCAATGGGCTCGACCCCCTGCCCCAGCCGTTCAACGAACAGGCGGCCGTCCGGATTGAGCATGATCTCGACGACCAGCGGATCCTCGAGTGCCCCGCAGATCGATTCACCGAGCGCGTCATGGAGTTTGCGCACGAGCCGGTCGTGCGATCGCGCCCGGCTCATCCGGCAACTTCCACAAACTGGTCCTCGCTAGACGCAGATGTTTCGTATCGAGCGGCTCTGCACCGCTCTCGTCTCCATGGCATGTTTCCGTCCTACAAATGCGATCGACGGGTCTATCGATCATGGATAACTGCGTTCCGTCAGCCCGGCAGAATTGCCGGGTTCGGACGGGGTGAGTCGGGTTCCGGACGGCGGATTGGAGGATATTTGCTTTGCCCGGGCCCAACGGCCGGGTTCGGCCCCGGCAATTCTGCCGGGCCAGGATTTGCTCCAGGTATCATCGGGCAAAGTTGTTAAGTGACGGATAGAAAAGGAAAAAGGCCGCCAAGGTCACGGCTTCCGCCGTTCTTGGTCGCCCTTCTGGCAACCTTCTGTTAACCTAAAATCGCTTGCCAGAGAACGGGAATCGCTCATACTGGCGCCAGATTGGCCGAATGGCTGAATATGGCGCTATTTTCTCGTTCGGAGGACAAAGCGGAGATGGCATTTCTCCCAAGTTTTGAGTTTGACGACAAGATCCTCGCCCAAGGGGCCGAGATCTCGCGCAAGCTCGACCAACTGAGGGTCGAGAAGTTTCCGACCGAAGGGCAGAAGACACTTCGGCGGTTCTCGATGGCCGAGGTCGCCCATTATCTCGGGATCAGTCCAAACAATCTGAAACGCCTCCATCTCGAAAAGAAAGGCCCCGAGCCGTTCGTCGTTGCCGGCGGACGGCGCTTTTACTCGGCCGAACAGATGACTGAGCTGCGGGACTATCTCGATAAGCACGGGCGATCGGATTCCAAGAAGTATGTGCCTTACCGCAAACCGGGCGAAAAGCTGCAGGTCATTGCGGTCGTCAATTTCAAGGGCGGGTCGGGAAAGACCACTACCACGGCACATTTGGCGCAGCACCTTGCGCTCACGGGTCACAGGGTCCTGACGGTGGATCTCGATCCGCAGGCTTCGCTATCGGCCCTCCATGGCTTCCAGCCCGAGCTCGACAAGAACCCCTCGCTTTACGATGCGATCCGATATGAGGATGCGGCGCCCGTCGAAGACGTTATTCGCAAGACGAATTTCCCGTTGCTCGACATCATCCCTGCGAACCTTGAACTGCAGGAATATGAGTACGAGACGCCGCTTGCGATGCAGTCTCCGTCTCAAGAAGGAAAGCGGTTCTTCACGAGGGTCGCCAAGGCGTTGGATTCGGTCAGTGACCGCTGTGACGTCGTGGTCATCGATTGCCCTCCGCAGCTTGGCTACCTGACGCTCTCGGCACTCTCGGCCGCCACGTCGGTTCTAATTACAGTCCATCCGCAGATGCTGGACCTGATGTCCATGAGTCAGTTTCTGCTGATGCTGGGCAACATCATGAAGTCGATCAAGAATGCTGGCGCGCAGGTCCAGCTGGACTGGCTGCGCTATCTCATCACTCGATACGAACCCACGGACATTCCCCAGGCACAGATGGTCGGCTTCATGCAGTCGATGCTTGCCGAGGAAATCCTGACGAACCCGATGCTCAAATCCACGGCGATTTCCGACGCCGGCCTCACCAAGCAGACGCTCTATGAGGTCGAGCGATCGAACTTCAATCGGGATACTTACGATCGTGCAATCGACAGCATGGATGCCGTGAACTTTGAGATTCAGGGACTGATTCACCAGGCATGGGGGCGGCTGTGATGTTGACTGCGGTCAAAACCGCCAAAAAAGTACGCGGTTTCAAGCGCATAAGTCAGATAAGGGGGTGCTAGTCAAATGGCGCGGAAAAATCCCTTTGCGAGCATTATGGACAACGGCAACGCTCCCGCCGAGCGCCCGGTCGCGCGAGACTACGCCTTCAAGGGTGCGTCACGCTCGCTCATAAGCTCGATCGACGAAATGGCGGCTCAGGCAGGCAAGTTGCTCGAGGGCGAGACGATAGTCGAGGTTGACCCCGACCTGGTGGACCAATCCTTCGCCAACGACCGGCTTAACGTTGATCAGGAAGACTACGAGGCCGACTACGCCCAGGTGCTGGAGTCGATCCGCAGTTCCGGTCAGAACTCCCCGGCCCTCCTTCGCCCCCATCCCGAGCGGTCCGGCCGCTACATGCTGGTCTTCGGTCGCCTCCGCTGGCGCGCCGCTAAGGAGCTTGGTCTCAAGCTTCGCGCTGTCATCAAGGAGATCTCCGAGCGCGACCATGTGATCGCCCAGGGACAGGAAAACAACGCACGAGCGAACACGTCCTTCATCGAGAAAGCGCTGTTTGCCGCCGACATCGTTCAACGGAAATTCGACGAGGACAACGCGACCGCCCTCGCCGCGATCGGTGTCGATCGGCCGACACTTTCGAAGATGCTCTCGGTCGCGTCGATACCCAAGGACCTGCTAGAAGCGATCGGCCGCGCCAAAGCCGTCGGTCGTGATCGCTGGTACGAGCTCAAACTCCTCCTCGACAAGCCGGGCAATGTCGACGCTGCCCTGGCTCTGACGTCGAATTCCGATTTTCAAGGGATGCCAAGCGAAGCGCGGTTCGATGCGATCGTCGCGAAGCTGAAAGCCTCAAAGCCACGGCGCCGTGCCGCGCCGGCACCATCCAAACGCACCTGGGCGCCGTCTGATGGGCGTGTTGCCGCGGAGATGGTGGCCAGTGGCAAGAAATTCACCATCGCCCTCAAGGCGAAGGGAACCGACGCAACAGCGTTCGGTGACTACCTCTCGGAAAATCTCAACGAGTTGTATGAGGCTTTCCGTCGGGAAAAACGAGCCACCACACACGGAGATTGAGCGCAAAAGAAAAAGGCCCCGAAACGGCATTCCGGAAGACCTTCTCTTTAAGTTTGGCGACTGAGAGAATCCCACTTCCGCGAATCATAGTCAAGACCATTCAGGTCGGTTTGAGCGCCGATTCGGCGAGCAGGTTTCTTTTGCCTAGCGATAGGTGAAGAAAAATGCAGACGCATACCCCAACGACGCCCTTTGGGCGGCGAACGATGTCGCTTGGCATGATGGCAAGCCAGGCTGTGGCCAAGACCGCGCCGGAAGGTGCGCAGGTCCAGAAATGGAAGGTGTTCCACACGATCCGGGAAGCGCGCGATCTCATCGGTGCCACGGACCGCGCACTCGCCATTCTCAATGCCCTGCTCTCGTTCCATCCAGAATCGGAGCTCTCGGGCGACGGTGAACTGATTGTCTGGCCGTCGAACGAGCAACTCATGGCCCGTGCAAACGGCATGCCGGCGACAACGCTGCGGCGGCACCTCGCCGTCCTGGTCGACTGCGGGCTGATCATTCGTCGCGATAGTCCGAACGGCAAACGCTTCGCCCGCAAGGGCAGGGGCGGGCAGGTCGACCAGGCATACGGGTTCGATCTGGCCCCGATCGTTGCCCGAGCGGAGGAGTTCGAGGAACTGGCGGACGCGGTTCGGGCCGAAAAGAATGCCTTTCGGCTTGCCAAGGAACGCCTGACGCTACTGCGCCGCGACGTCGTCAAGCTCATCGAGACCGGCATCGAGGAGAACGTTCCGGGCAATTGGGGCAGGGTACAGCAGACCTACCAGGCTATTGTCGGCCGCCTGCCGCGATCTGCCCCGAGGCAACTCATCGAGGACATCTGCTGCGATCTCCACAGTCTCTACACGGAGATCCTCGAGGTGTTGGAATCATTTGCAAAAACACAGAATCCGGACGCCAATGAGTCCCATTCTGGTCGCCACATACAAAATTCAAACCCAGACTCCATATTTGAATCTGAAGAAGGCTCCCGAAAAGAAGATGAAGCGGGCGACAACGCCGCGGAAAACGACAACCTGCAGAGCTTGCCGAAGCGGGAGTTGCCTTTGGGAATCGTGCTTGATGCCTGCCCGGACGTGAAGGATTTGGTGCAAGGGGGTGAGATACGCCACTGGCGGGACTTTCTGGCGGCCGCAGAGGTGGCCCGACCACTGCTTGGGGTCAGCCCGAGCGCCTGGCGAGAAGCCTGCGAGGCCATGGGCGAGGTTCAGGCCGCGATTACGCTCGCGGCGATCCTGCAGCGCTCCGACCAGATCAACAGCGCTGGCGGTTACCTGCGCAGCCTGACGGACAAGGCGAGGGAGGGCAAATTCTCCACCTGGCCGATGGTCATGGCGCTTTTGCGCGCCAAGCTGGACGCCAGCCGGTCTTCAGCTGAAAAGCCTACGGAACCGCAAAGCGACGGGAACAAGGCACGCGGGCGTTTGGAAGTCTCGGACGCGCTGCTGCGGTCGCTGGAACGCCCGAGAAGGTGAGGGTACCTCGATGAGCCGAACTGCCTTGTTTCCCCCGGCCACCTTTTGGCAGAAACTTTGTGCTCAGTCGCCGTCAACAAGCCCGTCGAATGCCTCGAGCAGTGCGTCGACTATCGCTTGGCCAAGAGCGTTTGCGGTTTCACCGATCCGTCGTTCGTCTTCGTTCCGGACCGCTGTAGCGAGCTCCGAACCTTGGTCCTCCAGGATCGATCGGGACCGCGCGATCGCCCATTGCGCGAAGTCGTCCCGGCTGTTGACGGTCATCGTTTCCATTGCAGCGCTCTCCGGGTTTGTTGGCGTATGCTGGCGACGGTCGGCACCCGCGATCTGTACCGCGTTCGCGCCCCAACGTCATTCCGGCTTCCGTGCTCAGGCTGCCTCGAGCAGGCCGCTGCGCTTTGCCCGGTCGAGAAGATTCTTGACGGAGGAGGGCGCCCATCTCGTACCACCCTGCGGCGTGCGCTCATGAAGGCGCTCGAGCTGGTTTGCGATTTCTCGCAAGGTGAGCTCCGGATTGGAGGAATGGATGCCCGCCACAAGCGTCATCAGGCGATCCTCGGGCGGTCGAGGCGGTGACTTCCTCAGGAGCGACTTGTCGGCCATGCCTTCGTTAACCATCCATTTTACCGCACGCCGCAAGCGCTCCGGGGTCCAATCGAAGCCGCGTTGCTTGAGGACGCGCGAGATGTCGTCCCAGGTGTGGTCCGGTCGCAGTCGCCGGATGATCGGAAGCCATTGATTGGCAGTGGACTGGATGCGCGCGCCGTAGGCCGCCTTCTGAGCAGCCGTCATCTTGGCCAGCATCTCCGGCCGACGTTCCCTGACCCCGGGATTGCCTGGTAGCCGGCCTTTTGCCTTGGCAGCTTTGACGCCGGCCCTCGTCCGCTCCGAGTTGAGAGCCCGTTCCAGCTGGGCGACGGCGCCAAGGACCTGCAGCGAAAACATGCCCTGCGGCGTCGTGGTATCGATGGGATCGCTCAGCGAGCGGAAATAGGCGCCTTTAGACGTCAGCTCCTCGATGACATTGAGCAGGTGGCTCACCGAGCGCGCCAGGCGGTCGAGGCGAACCACAACGAGGGTGTCGCCGGCGCCGATCTCGCGCACAAGCCGGGCGAGGGCAGGGCGGGTTCGCGAGGCGCCGGAACCATACTCCTGGATGATTGTGTCGCATCCGGCCGACCGCAGTTCCATCTCCTGCGCTTCCGTCGCCTGCTCGTCCGTGGAGACGCGCGCATAGCCGATAAGCCGGCCCTGTGGTCGACGAGAGGAGCGATTGGGCGGTGTTTTGGCCATTTGGAGAGCCTGAGAGCAGTGTTGAAGCGAATTTACAAACATAGAAGATACGGATAACCGATCGGTTGTGAACGTAGTCGCCGTTCGGCTTGGCTGCACGAACGAAGCAATCACCTCTCCAACCGCCGGCCAATTACAAATCGATTTCATAGATTGACAATGATGAAATCAAAACGTAATTGAACGGTCAGGAGCACCAAGATGAGTGAAAACGTCGTCTACCTGCATGGTCAGCCGAAACCGGTCGGCCACTTTTTGCGCGTCGGAACCAGCGGTCACCGACAGCTCGAGACCCTGTTGGGCTCGGGAAAAATGACGGTCGATCGCGTCGTAGTGGAAGCCTCAGCTGCACTGCGCCAGCATGATCTGCTGACAGCCCTCACCGAAGCTGGTGGAGAGTTGATCCTCGACACCAATGTCGCCGAGCTTTCTTCAATCGGCCGATTTGGTGGAGCGGCTAGGTCAGCTCCTTGGGCAAATCCAGAGAGTGTTCTGACGCCGGACGATCTGCGACCGAACGCCAACCGAGACGTCATTGGGCAAATTGCCCGCTTTGCAGTGAAGCAGGGCTTTCATGCCGTGCAGGCGCCCGTGCATGTGCTTGAGAGCTCGACTGATCCGCTGTTTGCTCTCGACTGCGAGGCCACAGCTGGATTGCGACGGGCGCTCGATGTTGAAGGCGGCAAGCACATCGGCATCGACTACCCGTTAATGATCAAGAATGCATCCCTCCGCGATCCCGCTCAAAGACGGGCGTTCATTGCCGCGCTGAAGAACGCGCCGTTCGATAATCTGTGGTTCCGGGTCTCGGGCTTCGGCGCTGACGCCACGCCGATGGGATTACGGCGATACATCGCCGCGATGATGGACTTTCACAGGCTGGAAGTTCCTATCGTGGCCGATGGAGTCGGTGGTCTTGTCGGCGTCGCCATTGCCGCTTTCGGTGGCGCTGGCGGAATTTGTCATGGTGTTGCCGAGAAGGAGCGCTTCGATGCAAGCGACTGGGCGAAGCCGCCTCAGACTGGCGGCGGAGGACGCGAGAAGCGGGTTCTGATCGGCGGCCTGGATCGCCTTCTCAGCGTGAAGCAGGTCGACGCGCTGATGGCTGCGCAGGGAGCCATACCCCTACTGAGCTGCCACGATCGGTCATGCTGTCCGAATGGACTGAGCGACACGTTGAAGGATCCGAAGGCGCACTATCTGCGCCAGCGCGCTCGCCAGATCCGAGAACTGTCGGCGGTACCTGACGCGCGACGTCCGCAGCATTTTCTTGAAAAGGAGCTGGCTGCGGCGGAACGGGTTGCGCGGTCGGCAGCGAAGCTCAAGGTATCGGACGAAGGCTTGTCGGAGGTGCTGCAACGCAGCAGCGACCGGCTGGAGAAGATGCATGCGGTTCTGGATGCTCTGAGTGGCACGATTGCCGGCCAGCCAAGGGCATCCGCCCCAACGCGGCGGCGCGGAAGTCGGGCAAACGTGGCTTCGCAGCGCAGATAAAGACAAATGAGCACAGCTGTAGCACGAATTTTGGACGATCTTCGGTCTCGGGGAGGCCTGCAGGGCAAGGACATCGCCAACATTGTCGATGTGTCCACCGCGACCGTGTCACGGTGGTCGCATGGCAACGGCTCTCCGAACCTGCGAACGCAGACGGTCATCGCCGATCTGCGATACGTCGTGGACCGGCTATCCGACTTTTACACCGCCGATGAAACACGGCTTTGGCTTCATTCGCGCCATCCGCTTCTCAACAACGAGCGGGCGATCGATCTCATCAATGCCGACCGGACGCAGGAGGTTCTGGCCGTCATCGAAAGCCTTGATGCTGGGGCTTACGTCTGAGGCAGGTGAGTGGCGCGGAGGGCACGAGATCTAGAACTGCTCGATCTTCTCGACACCCATCAGGGGGTGTCGTTCGAAGGAGATGTCTGGCGTATTGTCCGGGAGGAGCGCGAGCCGCTGTTAGGCTACCCGGCTGGAGCGCGTTGGGATCCAGGCTCATTCGACGTGCTCTACACCTCGCTGGAACGCGAAGGCTCGCTCGAGGAGATCCATTTTCATCTGAGCCGTCAACCTGTCTTCCCGTCCAAGATTCGATCGGTTCTTCACCAAATCTCGGTTCGCACCCAGCGAACCCTGCGAATAGCCAACCTAGCCCAGCTCAAGACGCTTGGCGTCACACCGGAGACATACGCATCTCTGTCATATGAGCGTACGCAAGAAATCGGGGATGCAGCCGCTTTCCTCGGGTTCGATGGCATTTTGGCGCCGAGCGCGCGCTGGCCGTGCGAGAATCTCATTCTTTTTACCGAACGCTTCGCTCCGGCCGATCTCAGCGTCGTCAGCTCGGAACCGGTCGATTGGGACGACTGGAAAAGGAGAAGAGAAACCATACGACGGCGACGGGAGCAAACTTCCTAACTCGAAGCGGGGTAGGGAAGGGGTCTTTATCACCTACAGCCCGGACGCCTTGGTGAGATTGACCCGGAACCGGTCGCGGCGGCGCTGGTATTTGCGGGTCATTTCCGCCGAGGCGTGGCCGAGCTGCTTTTGCACGTAGCGCTCGTCGATTTCGGCCGAGGAGGCGAGGCCGGCGCGCAGCGAATGGCCGGCAAATTTTTGTCCGCGTTCGCCTTCCGAAAGATCGCCGCGCACGCCGGCGGCAAGGGCGGCGCGCTTGACGAGCCGGGCGACTTCCTGATCGTTGAGGCGTTCGCTGCCCGGCATCTTGCCCTGGCCGGTGACGCGCCGGAACAGCGGCCCATGGGCGATGCGGCCGATCCTGAGCCAGGTCTCGATCGCGACGACCGGGCAGGTCGTGTCGGACGAGCCGCGGCCGATCTCGACCTCGCGCCAGCCGGTCTTGCCGCGCAACGTCACCAGCATGCCCCTGTCCAGGATTTCGATCCAGCCGCGGCCGTCTTCCGTATGGTCGCGGCCGCAATCCAGTCCAACGATTTCGGAGCGGCGCAGGCCGCCGGCAAAACCGATCAGCAGCATGGCGCGATCGCGAAGGCCGCGCAGGCTGCCCCGATCCAAAGTTTCCAGCATTGCGATCAGGTCCTCGGGCAGGATCGCTTCCTTCTGCCGGGGAGGAGAGGCGTGCCTGTTGCGGATGCCGGCCATGACGGTGGCGATATGGCGGTCCTTGCGGTCGAGCGATTGGCCGCGCTGGGCAAAATTCCAGGACAGCGCCGAAAGCCGGCGCTCGATCGTCGACACCGACTTCTTCTCTCCCGTTGCCGTGCCTGCGGCATTGCTGGATGCGAGCGCGGTGATGTAGAGGCCGACCACCTGCGGATCGGGCGGCAACGTCGAAAAACCCTGGCGCCGGCACCAGGAGGCAAAATGCCGCCAGTCGGAGGCGTAGGCGCGGCGCGTGTTGGCCGAGCTCGCCGCTTCGACATAATCGCGTGCTTTGTCGGCGAGACCTTCCAGGTGGCCGGGGAGCCGTTCGATCTCGTTAGCCGTGGCCGGCAGGGGAGGGGAGGGGGCCTTGTCGGGCTCGTCCGGAGCGCGGCCCATCTCCATGACGATGTCGGGAAGATCGTCGTCTTCGCCAGCAGCCGATGATCCCTGACCGCCGTCAGCCATCTCATGCCGCCTCGATGTCTGTTTGGACAAAATCCTTGACGATGAACAGCAGCGGCTCGTCCGCGCGCTTCGCCAAGGCGTAGGACAAGCAATCGGCAAAATTCAGGGCCGCCGGATGGCGGCCCTTGCCGTAGATCAGCCAGGCCTGTGTCGCCAGATCCACCAGGTCGGAATCGACAGGAACGACATCGGCCTCGATCTTGCTGAGCCACAAATCGATCTCGGCCAATGCGTGCTCACCGCGCCGGCTGACCAGCACCACGCGCGCCTCGAGCACGCAGGTCGCGGGGACCAGACAGACGGGATCGGCGACAAGCACACTTTCAAGCCGCGCTGCCTCGGGCCCGTTGCGCAGGATCGCGACGATGGCGGAGGTGTCTATCACCATCGGTTTGGCACCATCAGCTGGGAATGCCGTGTTCGTCGTAGCCAACAATCTCCTCGTCGCTGCGACGATCCAGTTCCGGCAGTCGCGCTACCCTTTCCCGGATGGCGCGCAAGTCCGCGCGCAAGCGCTCCTGGGCCGTGTCGCCGAAGCCCATTCGATGCAGGTGCTCGCTCATCGTCTGATGAATGGCCGCCGTCTTGCGGATGCCCTGGCGGCGTGCGAGTTCGCTGGCCAGCGCGACGGCTGGCCGGATTCTTGATGTTGAGGGACACGAGAGGCTCGAGTATCTACCATTCTCGCGGTTTCTACCCAGCATTTCGCCCGCTGTCAATTAACGAACGATAATGCAATATTATCGTTCATTAAGAGCTCACGACAGGCGCGGCGCTTCCTTGCGAAAAACATTGCCCAAAACGCCGCGATGATTCATTGTGCTGCGGATGATTCTTCCTTCCCGAGATTCTTTGAGCGGCCAGGGTGCCGCCCTCCGCGCCACCGCGGCCGTCTCGCTGACACCGGTGCCGGACTGGCTGCGCCGCACCGTTGCCGATACGCAAAGTCTTGCCGGCAAGGACATCGAGGACATCGCGCTTGCCGCTGGTGCCGTCGTCGGCGCCCTCGATGCGCTGGTGCGTCGCCAGGAGCGGTGGGCCGGTGCCTGGCGGCAGCGCCAAGCGCTTTCCGCCGCCGCGGCGACGACTAGGCAGATGGGGCGTGCCGAGGATGAGGCGGCCCTTCGTGACGCCGTCCTGCTGACAAGGCCTGGCGACGATGTTGGGCCGGCCGGTCGTTTGCTTCTCGCTTGGCGCCGGCTGGCCACGCGGTCCACGAAGGATCTGCTGATGGAGAAAAACCTCGCGGCGGTGTTGGAAGAGTTCGACCACGCCCCGGATGATGAGGTGGTCAGCGACCGGGTGGAGGATCTCCGGCGACTCCGTGCCGGCGCCGGAACGGTCGGCATGCTGACCGGCGCGTTCATCGCTGCCGAGCGACATGGTTTTGGGCGCGCCCTTGGAGCCTGGCTCGCCGACGCCCTGCTGGCGCAACGGCTGGGATGGGCACATGCGGTGCCGTTGCTGGGCGCCGAGGTAGCCTTGGCCATGCCCCCCGGTCGCCCGCGCCGTGTTGCGAGTGTCATTGCGGCAACAGGCGTCGAGACGGAAGCCGAGCGCGCGAAGGGTTTGCTTGCTGCGCAGGCGCGCGCGGCGCTGCGCGCGGTCGATCTGTTTGTTGACCTTGAGCGTCGCGCCGACCGGCTGCTCGGCGTCGCCCCAAAACTTCGGGCCAAGGCGGCGGACGCTGTCGTTGACAAGCTGCTGTCCGACGATGCGATTGTCGCATCGGAAAAGATCGCCGGCATGAGTGACCGCGGGCTGCGCCGGCTGTTTGACCGGCTGGTCGAACTCGGCGCGTTGCGTGAACTGTCGGGCCGCCCCACCTTCCGCATCTACGGGCTTTAGGAAATGGCTGAAGCAGCGCGCAAGAGGCGAGGCCGATCAGATGACCAGCGATCGGGCGACCGTCTGTTTGATCGGGAGCTGGGTCACCTGCCGCTGGAAGCACGCTGGCGCGAATGGATGCATCGGGTCGAAGCAACCATTTTTGCCGCCAGCGAACCCGTCAGCCGCGAGACGCTGGCGCGGATTGTCGGCAAGAGCTGCAGCATCGATCTTCTCATCGACGACATCCGCGCGGAACTCGCCGGCCGGCCCTACGACCTGGTCGCGGTCGCCGGTGGCTGGAAGCACCTGACCCGGCCGGCCTATGCCGATGCCATCCGCACGGCCATCGGCGCCAGCGAGCGTGCGGCCGACCTCACACAGTCCGAGGTGCTGGTGCTGATGTGTGTGGCGTACTTCCAGCCAATCACCCGGGCTGAGCTATCCGCCTTCTTCGGCCGCGAAATTAGCCGCGACCTGATCGGCAATCTCCGCGGCTTCGGCTTCATCGCCTCCGGCCCGCGCGCGCCCCAGCCTGGCGCGCCCTACACCTATGTGACGACCAAAGAGTTCCTGTTGCACTTCGGCTTCGACACGCTCCGCGATCTTCCCGACATTGAGGCGCTCGAGGATGCAGGCCTCCTCAGCAAGGAGAGGCTTCTGGCGGGCGACATCATGCCGGCCCTCTCCGGCGACGCAGAAGCGGATGTCGGCATGAATGGTGATGAATAGCACGGCGCTTGGCCGCCGGTCGACGGCGCGGCAACTCGATACCTTCGTCGAGGCCGCATGGGCGGCCTTTGATGATCTTCTCCGACAAAGGCACCGAGTTGATGTCGCGGCGATCCACCAGAGGCAGGGGGAGAACCGCCGTTTCGCGTTCGGCGCCACTCCCCAGCGGTGAACAGTTCCGTTTCTGGACATTCGCAAATAGGCGTTCCTTCAAAGTAGCGGAGGGTGTCAGCCTCCACGCCGTGTGGATTGGTGAGGCCCGTGGCCCATACCGTCAGCTCTCAACGGCGTTGCGGATGTTGGCGAGGCCCGATCTAAGGGCCCCTACGTCCGTCCCAATCGCAACGAAGGTAGCGCCCTTTTCGAGATAGCACTGGGCAATGGTCGGATTGGCGGCAAGAATCCCGGTGGGCATGCCCAGCGCGACGCGGCGTCCGATCGCGTCCTCGACCACCTCTATGACCTCGGCTGCCTCGGCCCGTCCGGTGAACCCCATGTCAGCTGAAAGGTCGGAAGGTCCGATGAATACTCCGTCGACGCCTTCGGTCGCGGCGATCGCTTCGAGCTTGTCGATTGATCGCCTCGTCTCCGCCTGGGCGAGCAGACAGACTTCCGCGTCGGCCGTTTGAAGGTAGTCGGGGATCGAATTGAAGCCCGACGCCCTGGCGAGCGCCGCGCCGATCCCGCGCGTGCCGCGAGGGGGATAGCGCATCGCCCCCGACATCGACGTCGCCTGGTCGGGCGTGTGGGACGAGAAGTGTCTGCGCTCCGATATCGAGCATCTGTTTGATGTGGGTAGCATCGGCCACCGGAATACGCACCACAGGACTGCTGAGATAGGCGCTCATTGCCTGTAACTGATGGAGAATACTGCGAAGGTCGTTCGGTCCATGCTCGCCGTCGAGCAGCAGCCAGTCGAACCCGGCTCCCGCGCAAAGTTCGGCGGAAATCGGATTGCCCAGTGCGACCCAGAGGCCAAGCTGGCGCTGTCTGCTCAACAGAGCTCGCTTGAAGCGGTTGTGTGGTGCGGGCATCTCGTTTTCCTATTCGAAGCGGCAGTCGACCAGGCCGTAAGGGCCGAAATCGGCGATGATCTTGTCGCCCGGCCGCGCCCCGACGGGCCGCACGAAGGAGCCGGACAGCACGATCTCGCCGGCCCTGACCCAGTCGTCATACTGCGCCAGCCGATTGGCGAGCCAGGCGATGCCGCCCGCGGGATTGTTGAGCACGCCGGCGCCGAGGCCAGTTTCCTCGACTTCGCCGTTGCGGAACACGATTGCGCCCATCCAGCGCATGTCGATTTCGGTGGGCAGCAGCTTGTGTCTGCCGAGCACTACGCCGGCATTGGCCGCGTTGTCAGCGATGGTGTCGCAGACGTTGCGCGTCTTCTTCGTTTCAGGATCGACGCGCAGAATACGGGTGTCGAGGATTTCGAGAGACGGAGCCACGTGATCCGTCGCCGTCAGCACGTCGGCGACCGTGACGTCCGGTCCTTTCAGGTCGCCGCTCATCACGAAGGCGATCTCCGCCTCGATGCGAGGCTGGATGAAGCGGCCTTCCGGCACGGTTCTGCCGTTCTCGAACAGCATGTCGTCGAACAGGATGCCGGAATCGGGAATGTCAATGTTGAGCGCCTGCTGCATCGCCTTGGAGGTGAGCCCGATCTTGCGGCCGATGACGCGGCGTCCGTTTCGCTTCTTCTTTTCCACCCACGCCGCCTGCACGGCATAGGCGTCGTCCATCGTCATGCCTGGATGGGCGATCGACAGCAGGCCGATCTGCCGTCGCGTGTGTTCGGCTTCATCGAGCGCTGCCGCCGCCTGATCAATTTCCTCACGTGTCATGGCGCATTTTCTCGTCAGCGACCGTATTACGCAGCGTACCGATGCCTTCCGCTTCGACTTCGACCACGTCGCCGGGCGCCAACGTGGTGAAAGTGGAGATGTAATTGATGATCCGCGCGAAGGAGAAGATCATGCGGCTTGTGCGGTCTTCCTGCCGCGTTTCGCCGTTGACTCGCGTGGTCAGGCGGATGTCGGCAAGCTGCGCCTCGTCCTCGAATGGAACCAGCCAGGGCCCGATCGAGCCGGTAGCGTCGAAATTCTTGCCCTGCGTGACGTTGAACTTTGCATGCCGCACCCAATCGCGGATGGTGCCCTCGTTGCAAAGCGACAGCGCCGCGATATGCGACAGCGCATCGGCCTGCGGAATGCGGCGTCCGGCCTTGCCGATGACGATGACGATCTCGCCCTCGTAGTCGAGCTGCGGCGATTCCGGGGGACGTATGATCGGCGCATCATGGCCGACGAAGGAGCGCGGGAACCGAGCGAACAGCGACGGGTTCGCCGGTGCTTCCTGCCCGTCCTTGTATTCGGCGTTTCGGTCGGGGAAGTTGACACCGACACAGATCACCTTTTCGGGTGCCGGAATCGGGATCTCATAGGTGATTTCGTCGAGGCTAAAATCGATCGGCAAACCGGCGGCCTCAGAGGCAATCTTCGACAGCGCCCCGGCCGCTATGACCTCGCGCAGCGACGGCCATTCGGGACAGCGGATCGACAGGTCGATAACGCCGTTGTCGCGCGCAAGGCCGTAGCGGGACATTCCTTCGGCGTGGAAGGAGGCGAGACGGGGAAGGTTGTTCATGGCGCGACGATCGGCTGAGCTTTCAACTTCGGCTCTTCGACCGCCGCGCCTTCGAACAGCGTGCCTTCCTCGAACCAACTCTTGGGCGCGGGCGCGCCCCATAGCGTCTGCCGCTGCGGGTCCTTGAGGTCCCATTTGATCGGCTCGAGATCCGAATCGACTGTCAGGTAGTCCGAGCAATAAATCTCGATGCGATGACCGTCGGGGTCGCGGATATAGAGAAAGAACGCGTTCGAGATGCCGTGGCGTCCGGGGCCACGCTCGATGTTAGCTAGGTAACCGGATATCGACATCAGGTCGAGCAGGTCGATGATAGCGAGCGGCGTCGGCACCCAGAATGTGACGTGGTGGAGCCTGGGGCCGCGGCCATTCGTGAAGGCCATGTCGTGAACGCCGCCTTTGCGGTACACCCATGCCGCCCATAGTTTGTTCGTCTCCTCGTCCTCGGTGTATTCCGTCACGCGGAAGCCGAGTTCGTTGTAAAAGGCGACCGAGCTGTCGACATCCGTCGAGAAGCAGTTGAAATGGTCGATGCGGAGCGGCCGAACGCCTTTGTAGAGCCTGTATTGCTGGTGGATCGGCCGCAGCGTCTCCATCTGGTGGTAGAATTCGAGTGGCACGCCGAACGGATCCTGCGTCTTCAGCGTCTGGCCTTGATGCGGACGCTCCACCCAGGCGACAGGCAGCCCCTTTGCCTTGAAGAAGGTCTCGGCTTTGTCGATGTCGGAATCCGAATAGACCTTGAAGCCGAGGTCCCGCGCGACCGGCTCCTCGCCCTTCTTCAGGATGACGCAGTGGTGATTGCGCTCCTCAAGCGCGCGCAAGCAGATTCTGTTGCCATCCTCATATGTGACCTGCAGACCGAGCGCCTCCGCATAGAACGCTTTGGAGCGAGTGAGATCCGTGACTACGGATTCCACGTGGGAGAGGCGAACGATGTTGAAGTCTGGGTAGAGATTGGGTGATGGTAACGGCATCACTGTACGTCCCTCCGCCTTCAGCCGAGCCTGGTGACCTTGTGCGCCTCGGTCGCGAAGGCCACATTCTTGGTTTCCATGTAAAAGTCGAACGACCAGTCCCCGCCGTCGCGCCCGATGCCGGAGCTCTTCACGCCGCCGAAAGGAGTTGGTAGGTGGCGCACGTTTTCCGAGTTCACCCAGATCATGCCCGCCTCCAGGGCCTCAGAGAATCGAAAGGCGCGGGTGACGTCCGAAGTCCACAGATAGCCGGCCAGGCCGTAGCTGACGTCATTAGCTAAAGCCAGCGCCTCCTTCTCGTCGGAGAAGGGAACCGCCGTGAGCACCGGCCCGAAGATTTCCTCCTGGGCGATCCGCATCGTGTTCTTCGCATTGGTGAAGAGCGTGGGCTCGACATAGCAGCCTTCGCGATCGGCTTTCCTGCCGCCGACCGCGATCGTCGCCCCCTCCTCCTTCGCTAGGTCGAAATAGGACAGCACCTTCTTTTCATGGCTAGGATGGATCAAAGGTCCAATGATCGTCTCGGGATCGAGCGGATGGCCTATTTTGATGCGCGTTGCGCGTTCGGCCAATTTATTTGTGAAAGAGTCATAGATTGAGGCTTCGACTAGAAGACGCGACGACGAGGTGCAGCGCTCGCCATTGAGAGAATAGATCATGAAGACGGCCGCATCTGCAGCCCTTTCGAGATCGGCGTCGGCGAACACGACGACCGGATTCTTGCCCCCGAGTTCAAAATGGACGCGCTTCAGTGTGTCGGCGCCTTGCTTCATGATCATCGAACCGGTGCGGCTTTCTCCGACAAAGCCGATCGCTTTGATGTCGGGGTGTTCCGTCAACGCCTTACCAGCATCCTCGCCGAAGCCGTTGACCAGATTCCAGACTCCCTTCGGGAGGCCCGCTTCCTCGGCGACTTCGATGAGCAGGCTTGCCGTCAAAGGCGAGAATTCGGCTGGCTTGTGGACGATCGTGCAGCCAGCCGCGAGTGCCGGTGCGATCTTCCAGGTCGACAGCATGAAAGGAGTGTTCCACGGTGTGATGACGCCGACGGGCCCGATGGGGACTCGGCTCGTCACATTGACCTGACGCGGACCGTACAGCGAGCGCCCGTCGCGTGCTTCCGGCGCCTTGTCCGCGAAGAAGCGAAAGTTCTCAGCCCCACGCAGTGCCGCCTTCGACATGAACTTAAGCGCCTGCCCCGTGTCCATACATTCCACGAAGGCGATCTCTTCCGCGCGCGCGGCGATTGCATCGGCGATTCTGTGGAGCAGCTTGCGGCGCTCCGCGCCCGGCATTTCCTTCCACTCCGCAAAGGCTGCCTTCGCCGTTTTGGCCGCCTTGTCGACGTCCGATGTCTTGCCGTGCGCGACATTGGCGAGCGGCCTTAGGTCGATCGGAGAAATTGTCTCGAACGAAGTGCCGTCATCAGCAGCAAGCCACTCGCCGCCAATGCGGTTCTTCACCCCTTCCCTATGGAAGCGCGCGAGATATGCCTTCGCCTTTTCGAGGTTTTCGTCGAGTGTGGTCACCAATGATCTCCCTCCACATGGCCGCGTATGCGCGGGTGGATGCTGTTCGCCTTCCAACTGAGTTCAGGATGAATCTCCACGATTTCGAAGGAGAGGCCGAAGTACGGCTCCGCCAGTTCCGGCTCCAAGCAGTCACGAAGCGTTGCAAAGATCACCTCGCCCGCCCCTTGAGCATCTCCACCGAGCGCCCGGCGCCGACGCGGAGTTGCAGGTGCAGGAAGGCGTTTTTTTGTGCGTCGGCGATCGCGAAATGCCTCGCCGGATGAGCCCCTACGCGGATGCCACCGGGCTCGAAGACGCCGGTCTTCAGAGCTGATTCGCGGATTCTCTCGCAAAGTCCCTGGATGACGACGCGGGTCTCGCGGCATTGGCCTTGCTAGTAAGCACGGATTACATTAACATGTTAAATATATGAGCGCGTCTCGCAACACAAGCGGTTTTGTGGCAGGCATATAGAGGGGTGACGCACCATTGGGCGACAGAATGACTTTGATAAACGCTAAAGACCTGAATTCACGTGCAGAAATGATGCCGCGCCTCACCCGGCGCTCGCTAACGATCGCGTTACTGCGAAGCCGCGAGAAGTTGATGTCCCGCATGAGGCCGCTGCTCGCCGGCCATAACATCACCGAGCAACAGTGGCGCGTTTTGCGCGCCATCAATGAAGAGCAGGAGGTGGATGCGACCGATGTGGCGCAACGCAGCTGCATCATGGCACCCAGCCTCACCAGGATTCTACGCCATCTCGAAGAGCGCGGACTCATCGCCAGGCGCCGGGACGTCAATGACGGGCGCAGAACGATGCTTTCCATGACAGACAAAGGCGTTCGACTGATCGCTGAAGTTGCGCCGGAAAGCCGACGCATCTATGGCGATGTCCGCGCCCGGTTCGGCGAAGAGCGGTTCGAGTTGCTCCTTGATTTGCTGGAGAAATTTAATAATCTCCCGGAGGAGACCGGACGGAATCTGCCTCCGCCGGCCGGTCGAGAATCACCCCCGGATTAAAAATATCGAGCGGCTCTAAGGTGTTCTTCATTTTTCGCGCTAGTAGCATTTCGCGATCGCCCTTTTAGACTCTCAGCTCATGTGCGTGGAGACGATGTTCCGCGCTGATGGTCCCGCCGGTTCCTAAACCACCTGATGAACGAGGGCTTTTAGTGCGACCTCGTGATCATCATCCGAAATTTGCTGCAGAGTCAGAAAAATGCTGAACAAGGTCGTGGCGGTGACGCTGGCCAACAAGATGGCGCGGATCGTCTACGCGCTCCTGACCAAGGGCGGAGAATACAGAAGGCCCGAGTGGGCGACAGGAATGGTGCCGGCAGCCTGACAGAGGGGACGAGAGCCCGACGCGAGACGAGCCGATAACACCAACGCACCATTGCGTGCGTACCGCTTGTTTGGCTGCTCACGACGCGGACTTCATCGAGGCCAGCGGCCAAATGCGTCGCACCGAAAGGCCGGACATATGGGCGCACTGCTTACCTGAAGGAAAAGTCTCGTCGAGAGCCTTGGCCCGAAGGGGGCCGCTCCACCTATAGTAGTAGGCGAAGAGATACAGGGAAGCCGCCAGCGCTGTGTCCCGCTCCCCTGCTTCCGCCAATGCCGGATAGGCTTTCGTCATGGACCGCTCTAGCGTCGGTAACAGCGGATGAACCACACAAAGTGATGGATCGGCCTAGATTTGGCCAAGTCGATCTTTCAGGTTCACACCGGTGCTGAAGACGGCCGCGTCGTCATCCGCCAGGCCTTGCGGCGCATCATCTCCTCGAAGATGGTCACGGGTCGAATGCCGGGAGCCGCCTTCAGAAGCGGCACGACTTCATGGTCGAAAATGCCGGCAAGCGGGTCGGGCCGCCGGCGGCAGCGCGATGTCTGCTTTTGCGAGGGCAGCCGCGGATCGATCTCGATGCGGTAGGCGGTCGCCATGCTAATCGACGCATTCGCCGCAGCGACGGCCGTCGAATGGGTCTGTCGGAGCTTCATGTAGAGCCTCATCCGGTGATCGGTTACGTGGCGGTCAGGCACGAGGCGATTCCTCCGAATGGAACAAACCACCGCATACCCGACCGGCCGCGAACACCAGTGAAAGGCCCTTGAACAGCCCGCCGCCACTGAACGGAAACTCCGGTCGGGCTACGCCCTCCCTGCGTTCCCGCCCAGCGGCGTTCTCATCCTGATTGACGCCGCACTCTCACCTTGATTGCCGCGCCGCACCTCCCTCACGGTTCGGGGTTTAAGGATCACCTCATGTTACCCGCACCAGGAGGAGCCTGTCGCATAGCTTCTATGGGGCGAGCGGCGAGGGCGTGGCACCTTTGGCGCTGTTGGAAACGACCGGTGAAGGAGGTCCCCATGTCGCAATCTTTTGACGCGAGCAGGTCGCTCGCCACTCTCGAGCAGGATAACATGATCGTCGTCGTCATCGAGATGAGCCACGCGAAGTGGCTGTTGGCTGCGCTTGTACCCGGCATCCATCGCCAGCCTCTAAAGAAGCTCGGGGCCGACGCGGAAACGCTGCTGAAGCTGTTGCAGTGCTGGCGCGACGAAGCCAACCGGGCCGGACGCTCGATCAAGCGCATCGTCGTCGCCTATGAGGCCGGCCGCGATGGCTTCTGGCTGCCGCGCTGGCTCAGGACGCGTGGTGTCGAGGCCTATGTCATGCATCCCGCCTGTGTTGCGGTCTCGCGCGAGCACCGGCGCGCCAAGACCGATCGCCTCGATACCGAGCTTTTTGGCGGCCGAACCGCGAGCGGGAGAGCCTGGTCACGGAGAAGACACGGATCGTCAACCGGATCAAGGCGATCCTCGCCTGCTTCGGCATTCGCGCCTTCAAGCCGACCCTGCGCAAGGCCGCAGACAGGCTCGAGGCCACCGCATGGCGGAAGGGACGCCGTGGCCGGACAACACGCGCGCGGAGCTGCGCCGCTAGCTTGAGCGGCTATGCCTCGTGCGCGAGCAGATCCGCGCGATCGAGCAGCAACGCCTGCGCCGGCTGCGGCGGACCGCCCGCACGCGATGGTTCGCTTGCTAGCAAGGGTCATCGGCATCAGCGTCGAGATCGCGGACATGCTGGTCAACGAGATGCTGTCGCGCCAGCTGCGCGATCGCCGCGCCGTGGCGCGCTATGGCGGCCTGACGGGCGCGCCGGACGAGAGCGGCAAACGCCGCCGCGAGAAGGGGCTGGTACGCCGGCAATGTCCGCGTGCGGCGCGGCATGATCCAGTTGGCCTGGCGGCTTCTCCGGTTTCAGAAGGACAGCGGTCTCGCCCGATGGTTCCAGGCGCGCACGAGCGACGGCCGCGGCACCACGCGCAAGACGATGATCTTGGCGTTGGCGCGCAAGCTGCTCATCGCGCTGTGGCGTCTCGTCACCACCGGTGAGATGCCGCATGGAGTCGTCTCGCGTCCGAACATCATGACGGCCAGCAGCAAAGAGGACGACGACTGGGACATCAGCTTGGCAGCCCTCCTTAGGGTTTGCCGATGACGATCCGAGGCGGTGGCGTCCCGGCTTGGCACATGGGGCTTGGCCCCGCAATTAAGAATGGGCCCGCCGCCCCGGAGCTCGCCGTCGATGCGCATGATTGCTTCATGGTTCCCATCCACTGGGATCGACCGAATACAAGTCCGCCGCGCGACTTCCACGCCCAACTGATCGCGAGCTCCCCTCGGAATTTTCGTCGTCTATCCCAAGCTGCTGGAAAGCTCGTCTGACCATCGGAGCCTGCCGCAGTTCTCGTGACCGTCAAGACCAGGTCGCTTCGCAATGGCCTGTGGCCACTCTTGACCGTCCCTGTGCGCGGCGGCCAATTCAAAGTCAGGTCGGGACGAGGAGATGGTCGCCAGTGGCCGAACACGGAGATGGGAAATCGCCGCAGATCAAGCTTGACAATCATCGCCCCATACAAGTGCCAAGCGACATGCGGGACGCGTGACTTCAGGTTGACAGGGGCAGCAAGCTGAGATAGTTAACGTATTAATTGTCTTGCATTGGCGTTTTGTGACTGGGCGTGTGACGCGATCAAGTTCGAAATAGACATCTCTATGCCTTGGAGGCTGAATGCCCTTACCCTCTGCAAATCTGTATCCGCCATTCAATATCGTGCGCCTGAGTCACGCCGACCTGACCGTGACCGATCTTTCGCGATCGCGCGCCTTTTATGCCGAGACGATCGGCCTGCAGATTACCGACGAGGACGACGACACGATCTATTTCCGCGGGCTGGAAGAACGCACGCATCACTGCCTTATCCTGCGCAAGGGCGATGCGCCTTCGGCCGATGCGCTGGGTTTCAGGGTCTATGACGAGGAAGACTTGGATCGCGCGGAAGTTCATTTCAGCAAGCAGGGCCGTGACGTGTCGTGGATCGAGCGCCCCTTCCAGGGGCGGACCCTGCACACAACGTGCCCCTTGGGGATCCCGCTTGAATTTCATGCCAGGATGGACAGGCTTCCGCCGATCCACCAGAAGTATGATCTGTACAAGGGCGTCAGACCCCTGAGAATCGATCACGTCAACTGCTTCTCTTCGGATGTCGCCACCTCGATCTCGTTCTTCGGCGAGCTCGGCTTCCGTGTCACCGAGTACACCGAGGACGAGGCGACGAAGAATGTCTGGGCGGCCTGGATGCACCGCAAGGGGGGGTCCACGACATCGCCCTTACCAATGGCCTCGGCCCACGGCTCCACCATGTCGCATTCTGGGTGCCGACGCCGTTGGCAATCATCGACCTGCTCGATAAGTTGGCGACAACGGGATGCGTGGGTAACATCGAGCGCGGACCGGGGCGGCACGGGCTGTCGAACGCGTTCTTCCTTTATGTACGCGATCCGGACGGGCATCGCATCGAGTTCTATTGCTCGGATTACCTCACTGTCGATCCGGATCTTGAACCGATCAAATGGGATCTAATGGATCCGCAACGTCAGACCCTGTGGGGGGCCGTTGCCCCGCCGTCTTTTTATGAACTTGGGACGGTTTTCAAGGACACGCCCACGAGGGAGCCGACCCTGAAGTCGGCGCCGCCGATGACGCACTAGACTTTCCGCCTGATCACAGCCTGGGAGGAACTCAATGGCGCCGAAACATAGATCGGCAGATATGCCCGCACCCTTGCGACTGGTCCACCGGATTCTCTTGGGCCTTGCCGGTGCGGTTCTTGTCGTGATGATGCTCCACATCTGCGTTGAGGCGGTTGTGCGCCTCGTCTCGCCATCCACGACGCTGCATACGCTTGCCATCGTTTCGACCTGGTACATGATCTTCCTTACCTTTCTGCCACTGCCCTATGTCGGAGAGGTTCATGGATACATGTGCGTTGAGCTTGTCGACCAGGTGGTGAAGGGGCTGGCCAGGCACCTGCTGCGGAGTGTCGTGTTCGTCCTGTCCGCCGTGTATCTCTCGATACTTGCCTATCTTACCTTCGAGGACGCCCTTGAGCAGATGCAGGTCGGCAAGGTGATGGAAACCGCCACGACATATCTGCCGATCTGGCCGCCGGTCTGGGCGCTGCCGCTGGCACTGGGCCTGATGGCGATCTGTCAGGTCATCCTCCTTGTCCGGACGACGAAGGAGCCCTCGGCTGGGAAGGGAGCGCGGGCAGGTGGATGATCCGATCGTTGGCATCCTGGGTTTCGTCGGGACGATAGTGCTGATCGCCCTGCGGGTTCCGATCAGCATCGCTCTTGGCGTGAGCGGGATGGTGGGTCTCTACCTTCTGCTCGGCTGGCCGGCCACCACCGGGCTGGTGCAGACGTCGGTGTATGGCTTCGCCGCGAGCTGGAGCCTTTCGGCGATCCCTCTTTTTCTGTTCATGGGCGCTCTTTTGGAAAAATCGAATCTGATTGCCAAGATTTTCCGGGCCGCGAGGCTTTGGCTGAGCGGTCTGCCGGGAGGTTTGGCAATGGCGGTCAACGTCTCGTCCGCCGCCTTTGCGACGGTGTCGGGCTCGAGCATGGCCACCGCGGCGGCCATGGGCCGGATGGCCATTCCCGAAATGCTGGCCGCCGGATACAGCAAGAGGCTTGCGGCCGGATGTGTGGCCAGTGCCGGAACGCTGGGCTCGCTCATTCCGCCGAGCGTGCTGATGATCCTCTACGGTCTGCTTGCGGAAGTATCCATCAGCGATATGCTGCTGGCAGGCTTGTTGCCGGGGCTCCTGACCATGATCGTCTACATGCTGGCGATCCTTATCGTTGCCAATGTTAGGCCGGTTTCGGCGCCGCGGATAGACATCCTCCCCAGCCTCAGCGAGCGGCTGAACAGCCTGAAGGGCGTCTGGCCCCTGCCGATCCTGTTCGTGCTGCTGCTGGGTGGGATGTATTTCGGCTTCATCACCCCGACCGAAGCTGCCGCCATGGGTGCGTTGTTGTCTCTGGTCTATGGGCTTGCGATGCGCGGCTTTACGCTGAAAGGCCTTGTCGAGGCAACGGTCAACACGCTTAATAGCACTGCGCAGATCTTCATGATCGCCATCGGGGCGGTGATCTTCACGCGGTTCCTAGCGGTCTCGGGGCTGAACCCCTTTCTGGTCGAGGCGATCCAGGATGCGAGTTTTCATCCTGTTTTCCTGTTCATGGCCGTATCGGTCATGTTCGTCATCCTAGGAATGTTCCTCGATCCGATCGGTGTCATGCTTCTGTCGATTCCGGTCGTCATCCCGATATTCGACGAGCTTGGATACAACCTCATCTATATCGGCGTCATCATCGTAAAATTCGTCGAGATCGGATTGCTGACTCCCCCGATCGGACTGAATGCCTTCGTCGTCAAGAGCGTTGTCGGAGACGAGATCAGCCTTACCGATATCTTCAAGGGTATCGGCATCTTTCTGGCCTGCGAGCTGATCATCATGATCCTGCTGATCGGGATACCAGAGATTTCGCTAATCATCCCCGAACGCCTCTCATGACCGGGGCAGTCGGGCCAGGAGAGACCCGCAGAACTATAACACAGCAAGGAGGAACAACAATGCATGCCAAATTCATGAAGGCGATGACTGCCGGTCTGGTCGTAGCCGGATCTCTCACCGCCGGGGCTTCGGCCGTCAGCGCGGAGACGATCCGCTATTCCACCCTGGTGAGCGCTCAGCATACAGGGGTGCAGGATTCGATGAAGCCGTTCTTCGACACGTTGGAGGAGAGATCGAACGGCGAGCTCAAGGGCCGCATTTTTCCGTCCGGGCAACTGCTCAGCGCCCGTGAGACCCTCAAGGGAATTGCCGATGGCGCTGCTGATGCGGGCCTCATCATTCCGCAATATTTCGGTTCGGAAATCCCGACTGTCCACATCTTGGGTGACATGCTGAATCTGGGCGACGATCCGCTTGCGGTTGCCGGCGCGCTGAACGAAACGCTGTTGCTGGACTGTAAGCAATGCCTTGAGGAATATGCCGCATCCAATGCCTATCCGCTCACGAGCTATGCCTCGACCGAGTATATTCTGCAATGCAACCGCCCGGTCGCATCGGTGGAAGACCTTTCGGGGCTGCGCGTCCGTGCGGCGGGTATCATGGCATCCTATATGCGGGTGTTGGGCGCCAATGCGATCAGTCTGACATCATCGGAACAGGCCGAAGCTTTGGAGCGCAACCAGATTGACTGCACTACCGCACCGATGGCCTGGCACAAGGCCTATGGCATGCGGGGAAGCGTTTCGCATGTCGCCGATATAAGCATCGGTATTTCACGTGGCTTCGGGCTTTTCGTGGTCAACAAGGATACGTGGGACAGGCTTGGCGAGGAGAACCGCAAGCTGATCATGGACGCCGCGCCGGAAATGGTAGCCGGGATGATGTTCGGACAGATCAACGCCGACCTGGCCGAGCGCAGATGGGCAACCGAGAACGGTGTCGAGATCCTGCAACCCGACGACGAGCTGCGCGCTGCCATAACCAACATCCCCGGTGGCAAGGAGATCTTGCAGGAACGGGCCGCGAAAGTCGGCGTGACGAACCTGGATGAACTGCTCGAGACGTTCGGCAAGAACTACGAGAAGTGGCAGGGCATCCTCTCCAGCGAGGGCCGGAGCCGCGAGGCCTTCGAGGAGGCCTTGCGCAGGGAAGTTTATTCCAAGCTGTAACGCGCCCACTACGCTCATCAGGCCGGATCACGAGCATACCCGGGATTGCGGGGATCTGGCCTGACATCCATTCGAAGCTAACAGGCTTTCCGTGTCAGTCGCCGCGAGGTGAGAGGGCGGGATCTCAAAAAATAGTTGCTAATAGCAACAAACGTGCATAATATGACAGTGAGAACTCAGCTGGGAGATTCAACGATTATTCGAACAGAGCGATCAGCCCAAAGCGAAGCCAACCGGCCCGGTGAGACACCCGCCCGTTCAACGGAAATGCTTCACGCAGTTCCCACAGTCCGGATCTTCGTTCTGTCGCATCTCGCGACGAGACTGGCCGAGACCAATTTCAGCCAGCTTGCCGGACTGCGTTTGACCGAAGGGCGGATACTGATGGTGCTGGGCGTGCTCGGGCCCTCGAAGCTCGAGCGGATCAACCGTGAGATGTTCCTTGAAAAAGGGCTGGCCAGCAGAACTGTCTCAAGTCTCGTCGAACGCGGCCTGGTGTGCAGGGAACCGCATAAGACAGATGGCCGCTCCGCGGAACTGTCGCTTACGGAAAACGGGCACGCACTGTTTCAGAACCTCTACGAGAACATCCGTGCCTGGAACGAGGACTGGCTGTCTGTGCTGACGAATGTCGAAAGGAATACCTTCCTGGACTGCATCGACAAGCTGACCAAAGCGGCGCGCGGGAAGGCATGCGAGCACTATGGCACTCGGAACGCAGCGCGATCGTCATGACGCAGGAACGGACCAGAAGCGCCAATATGGGAACGTTGCGCAATGCGCGCGTGGTGGTAGTGGAAGAACTGGCAACCGATATCCGGTCGCTCGAGCTTGCGCCCCTCGATGATGATGGCTGGCCGGCAGCCGAGGCCGGCGCTCACATCGATCTGGTGCTGCCGAACGGTCTAGTCCGCCAGTATTCGATTATCAATCCCGGCGAGCCGGACCGCTATACAATCGCTGTTCTGCGGGAGTCCCGCGGCCGGGGAGGGTCTGCCTATATCTTCGACGAATTGAGCGAGGGCGACGAGTTGCGAATTGGCGGGCCGCGAAACAATTTTCCACTGATCGACAGAGGCCGGCCTGTCTGCCTCATCGCCGGCGGGATCGGCGTGACCCCCCTCCTCGCGATGGCTCGGGTGCTCGCCCGGTCCAATTCGCCCTGGCGGCTGTACTGCTGCATTCGCGATCGGCGCCAACTCGCCTTCGGAGATCTGCTCGAGCAGTTCGGACCACATGTCGACATCCATGTTGACTCCGAGGAAGGCGGTCCGCCCGATCTGGAAGACGTCATTCGGTCCGAACGTGAGAGCGATTTTTACTGTTGCGGTCCAGCGCCCATGTTGGACGCGTTTCGCAAGGCCACGGCATCGCTGCCGGCGGACAGGGTTCGCCTCGAGTCGTTTGATCCAGTTGCCGAATCCGGCGCAAACGACGAGAGCTTCGAGATCGAACTTGCGAGGACCGGCACCACCCTCGTCGTTCCGCCGGACAAGTCGATCATGACTGTCCTGGAAGAGGCCGGCGTCGCCATCCTCTACTCGTGCCGCAACGGCCAGTGCGGGACCTGCGAGACGGCCGTTCTCGAAGGCGTTCCGGACCACCGGGATTCTCTGTTGACCGAAGAGGAACGGAAGGAGGGCAAGACCATGATGGTATGTTGCTCTCGCGCCAAGACACCCAAGCTTCGGCTCGATCTGTAGCTGTCGTGACGACAAGGAGAGAACAATGACAAACGGGGACAATCCGGCCATCGGAAAGTGCATTCACGCTGACGGAATATCGACGAACTATCACGAGGCGGGCCAAGGCACTCCGGTGCTGCTGCTTCACGGGTCCGGAATAGGCGTGTCGGCCTATGCGAACTGGGAACGCACGCTTCCCGCGCTTGGGCGGCATTTCCATGCACTCGCGATCGACGTTGTGGGCTTCGGGTTTACGGATGGTCCCAACGATGCGGAATTTAATCTGGACTACTGGGTGCGTCACGTAATCTCGTTCATGGATGCGAAACAACTTAAAAAGGTGCACCTCTTGGGGAATTCCTTCGGCGGGGCTTTGGCACTGGCGGTCGCGGTAAGACATCGCGAACGCATCGACCGGGTGGTCTTGATGGGGTCAGCAGGCACGAAATTCGAGGTGCCGCCGGATTTCAATGCCGGTTTCGGCTATCGGGGCCGAAAGGAAGACCTGAAGGTTCTTCTGAAAAATTTCACGCTGAATCCCTCCTTGATTACCGATGATATGATCAGTTTGCGCTTCGACACTTTCCATCGGCCTGGGTATGACAAGATTTTCGAGAAGCTCTTTCCCGGGTCGCGCGAAGAGAAGATGAATGTGCTGGTCACGCCGGACGAGCAGATCGCCGGCATCGAAAACGACGTGCTTCTGATCCACGGACGCGAGGATAGGGTGGTTCCCAAAGAGACGAGCTTGCACATCTCGTCGCTCATTCCGGGCTCGGAGCTGCACATTTTCGGTCAATGCGGCCACTGGAGTCATCGTGACAAGGAAGCCCGATTCAATCAGTTGGTCGCGGATTTTTACCAAAATGGACAGGCGTGACGATCCGCATTCACAAGGTCATCAGGAACGACCTCTAACACTAGACAGCAAAGGAACAAGAGCTATGGACGGTGAAAGGAAGAATATCCGCAACCGCTTCGGCGACGATTCTGTGCACTCGACAATTTATACCGATCGGGAACTGTTCGATGCCGAGATGAAGAAATTGTTCTACGACGGCTGGGTGTTCGTCGGACATGAATCGGAGGTTCCGAAACCGAACAACTATATTACGCGCATGATCGGCCGCGAGCCAGTGATCATGGTGCGCACGCGCGAGGGAAACATCAGTGTGGTTTCCAACAGGTGCGCGCATCGCGGCAACATGCTGTGCCATCAGCACAGCGGATCGAGCCGCAGCTTCTCGTGTGAGTATCACGGCTGGACCTTCAGCCATGAGGGGGATCTCGTCGGTGTGCCGCTTCCCGGCGGTTCGCACAAGGATTCTTCCTGTCTGGGGTTGCAGAAACCGGCGATGCAGGCCGGACATCGCGGTTTCGTGTTCATTACCTTCAACCCCGATGCCGGCCCCTTGGACGACCATCTCGGCAAGGCCAAGGATCTGATCGACCGGTCCGTTTCGCTTTCGCCGACCGGCAAGATTAAGCTCTCGGCAGGGTGGCTGAAGCAGCGTTTCCGCTGCAACTGGAAGATGCTTCCGGAAAACTCCACCGACGGATATCACGCACCATTCACCCACGCTTCGTTCCTGCGGGTTTTTGCCCCGGATTCTCAATACAAGATGCTTTCCGAGAGCGAGGACGAACGCAAGTCCAAGACCGTTGACTGGGGTAACGGGCATGTCGCGCTCGAACATGCGCCTTCATACGAAGAACCGCTTCAATGGCTGGGCACCACGAAGGAAAAGGTTCCCGACTACGTGGAATCCATGAAGGAGGCGTATGGCGAGGAAGAAGCCATGAGAAAACTTGTCGACGGACCGCCGCATTCGACGGTGTTTCCCAATCTTTTCCTAGGCGAAATGAATATCGCCATCTTTGAGCCGGTCAGCGTTGACGAATGCGTGCTGTGGCATACCCCGATGTTGCTGGACGGCGTTTCCGACAAACTGAACGCCCGCATCCTGCGCCAGTCTCAGGCGGCGATGGGACCGGCATCCTTCCTCTTGGCTGATGACGCGATCATATCCGAGCGTCAGCAGGTCGCTACCGGCGGGCGCGGCGGCTGGATGGACCTCAGCCGCGGGCGCAAGCGCGAGGAAAAGCGCGAGGACGGGACCATTTGGGGACATATCAGCGATGAAACCACCAACCGGGGTTTCTGGTCACACTATCGTGAGGTGATGCAGGCATGAACGGGAATGAAGGTAACAGCCCTACGGAAGTGAGTTCGGTCGATCGGCAAAGTCTGGTGGACTTTCTCAGTCTTGAGGCGAGATACGCTGATGAAGCCCGTTACGATGAATGGGACGGCTTATTGGAATCAGACATGTTCTATTGGGTCCCGGCCGGTGACACCGAAGCTCCGAATCCCGACACGACAGTGTCGGTCATTGCCGACAACCGGATCCGTCTGAAGAACAGAATTGCGCAATTGAAAACTGGCTTGCGGTTGGCTCAGCAGCCGGCCTCGCCCATGCGCCGTCAGTTGTCGAATTTCGAGTTCAAGGCATTGAGCGAGAACGAATTCAGCATCGAATGCAATTTTGCGCTGTTCGAGTATCGCATCCAGGCAACGCGGGAAATGACGATCTGGGCCGGCCGTTACGAGTACAGGCTGCGGCGCCGTGGTGATTCTTTTGGTATGTTCTACAAGCGGGTGGAACTGACCAATGCCAGCGATCCCCTGCCGACGCTCGCCTTCCTGATCTAAGAGCTGGAGAAGAAATGATACTCCCCGCTACAATGCTGGCGCGGATCAGTCGGAACTACGCTGGCAAGACGGCATATCACTGCGGTTCGGTGTCCCGCGCCTGGGCCGAGATGAACGACCGCTCCGGTCGTCTCGCCGCGGGTTTGTTCTCCCACGGTATCACCAAAGGTGACAGCGTCGTCATCCTCGGAAAGGATTCAGTGGAGGTTTTCGAACACTACTTCGCCTGCATGAAGGCGGGGTTTGTACGAGTGTCGATCAACTGGCGGTACGCCGCTGCGGAAATCGCCCATATTCTGGAGGATTGCGATGCAAAGGTCGTGCTTGTTCAGGCGGGTTTTGTCGACGTTCTGCGGGACGCGCTGGAGATTGGCGGGCTTCTCGACGACTGCACGCTGATCGGCTTTGGTGAAGGCCACGGACTTGAAGAGGATTATGACCGGCTGATTGCCGGATCGGTGCCGCTGGAGCCGCAGGATCTGCTTCCCGAGGAACCCCTGGTGATCAGCTACACATCCGGCAGTTCGGGCGCCCCCAAAGGCGTCATCCACAGTCACCGAAGTGTCGCTCTGATGATTTATCAGGGAGCCGTCTCGCGAGGCCTGACGACTGACGATGTCTGGTATCCGGCGATTGCTTCGTCGTGGATGGCCTGTGTCCTCGGCATGATCGGGCTAGTCAACGGCATGACCACCGTCATGATGGACGGATCCTTCAAAGTTGACAGTTTCATCGACGAGGTTAGCCGCCATAAGGTCACAGCCGCCCTCATGGTCCCGACAATGATCCGCCGGGTTCTGGACGCTTGCGAGGGTCGCGAGGAGGTGTTGTCATCACTGCGTCTCCTGGCCTATGGCTCGGCACCGATCACGGTCAGTCTTCTGAAACGCGCCATGGATGCGCTTAATGTCCGTTTCCTGCAGACCTACGGGCTGACCGAAGGCGGCTGGCTGAGCCACCTGACGCCGAAGGATCATGACTACGCTCTGGCAAACAATCCGGACTTGCTCCGATCCGTCGGGCGTCCGGGCGGAATGTATGAAATCTCAATCCGCGATGGCGATACTGAACCAGTGCCCAACGGTGAAATAGGTGAAGTTTGGGTTCGCGGCGAAACGACGATGCTGGGCTATCGCAACCTGCCCGAACTGACGAAGCAGGTTCTTGTCGACGGCTGGCTGAGAACTCACGATATCGGTCGTTTCGACGAGGCAGGATATCTGTATCTTATCGACCGCAAGAATTTCATGATCATCACCGGCGCCGTCAACGTCTATCCGTCGAGCGTGGAATCCGTCCTCGAGCAGCACCCCGACGTGGCCGAGATCTGCGTAGTGGGCGCTCCTCATCCGGATTGGGGAGAGGCTGTGGTTGCCGTCGTCGCACCGCATAACGGCCGGCCCCTGCCGACCGTGGAAGACCTGAGGGCGTTCGGCGAGATTCATCTCAGCCGGATGGAACTGCCCAAGCACGTACTGCGACTCGACAGCTTTCCCCGCACGTCCACGGAGAAAGTGGACAAACGGGCAATTCGCCAGTTTGTGCGCGAACAGACTAGGGCCCTGCCGTGGTGGCAGGGCAGAACTGTGGAGTCATGAGGGGCTTTCGCCCTAGCCCGTTTGCGGCCATTGCCGGGCTGGGTTACAGCGAAATGGCGAGGACGGATATCGGGACACCCCGAGACTTGGCCATCGACGCCGTGGTTGCCGCCGCACAGGACTGCGAACTGGATCTAGCTGATATCGATGGGTTGATGCTGGCGTCCAGCCCCTCCGCGCCGCTCAACACGGTACCGCTTAGGTTGCGCGAGGATCTCGGGCTGACCGAATTGAACCTGTTGGGTAATCTGCAGGTCGAAGGAGCCTCTGTAGTGGCCTCGATCCAGCATGCAAGCCTGCATATCCGTTATGGGATGGCGAGCATTGTGGCTTGCGTCTTTGCGGACGTCCCCCTCCGCCCCGGCAAGGAGAAAGGAAGCGCGTCCTACAACCGAGTCATGCCCTTGTCGGGCCTAGACCACTGGGAGGACGGCTACGGCATGTATGGCGCCGCCGGACCCTATGCTATGGCGGCTCAACGCTATGTTCAACACTACAACTTGGCGGACCACGCGTTGGGACACTATGCGATCGCATGCCGAAGATGGGCCCAGCTCACCCCTCGGGCCATGCTTCGCGATGCCATCGAAATGTCAGACTTTATCGAATCGAAGTTCGTGGCCAAACCGTTCCGGGTGCTGGATTGTGCCTATCCGGTAAACGGGGCGATCGCCGTCATCATCACCTCATGCGAACGGGCGAAGGAACTTCGTACGATGCCCGTCTATCTTCACGCATTTGCCCAGGGTCATACCGGCGGCGGAAACCTTGCCGGTCGCGAGCCCGAACTGCAGTCCGGCGGACTTTCGGCGCGCAATCTCTGGCGCGCCTCCGGCATCGGCCCGGAACGGATCGAGATGGTGCAGGCCTATGACGCGTTTTCCTATGTCGGTGTTATCGCTCTGGAAGAATACGGGCTGTGCGAACCGGGAGCGGCGACGCATTTCATTGCCGAGGGACATACCTCCCCCGGCGGCAGTCTGCCGATGAACACAGGCGGCGGACATCTTTCGGGTTTTTATCTGCAAGGCATGACACCGGTATCCGAGGCAGTGATCCAGGCGCGCGGACAGGGAGGCGACGCTCAATCGTCTCGCAACAACCTGATCCTCGTTACGGGGACCGGGGGGCGACTGGACTATCACGCGGCGATGCTGGCCAGCCCGCACGAGGTGCTATGAAAGTCGGTCGCCGCCATTCCTCCTTTGTCGAGACGTTTCAGACCTTCCAGGGGAAACGTGAACTACACCTAGCGAGGTGCCGGGACTGTCACGAGATTCTGCCGTACACGCAAAGGCTCTGCCAGCGGCATCCGGCTTCGGCCCTCGAATGGATCGAGGCGAGCGGGCGAGCGCGCCTGCATACGTTCACGGAGTATCGCATCAGCTATTCACCGGCCCATCCGGCCCCTTACGTGGTTGCCATGGTCGAACTGGAAGAAGGACCGCGGCTAGTTTCCACGGTTCTTCAGGAGGCCGGTTGTGAATTGCGAACCGAGTTGGTACTACAGGCAAATTTCGATGACGACGGGCGGTTGGTCTTCATACCCAGTTCCTGACACTGAATCTTCGCCTGCTACAGGAGCTATGGTCGGAATTGGGTCAAGGGGCCGATCGGCGGGAGTACCAAGTTGTGTGGGGCGTTAGTAGCCGGCGGACCGAAAGCTGGGTAGGCTTGGTTTGCTGGTCGCCGTTCCTCGCGCCAGCGCTTGAAGTCGCTGTCGAGCGTGCCGTCGAGGACGCGGGTTCGCAGTTGCATGAGCAGATGAACGCCGCGCGGCGTCCATTGCATCTGCTGTTTCTTGGCGAGACGCTTGGCGATCACCTGGTTGACGGTAGACTCGACGAACGCGGTCCAAATCACCTCACCATAGCGGTGCCGTTCGGCGTAAATCGGGATGAGATCGGCGTTGTTGCTGATGTAGCGGCTGAGAGGTGGACCCGGTTGGTGAGACATGTATGGACGGCCTCCGCGTGGCAAGGGCTTTCTGAAGTTGATGACTGGCTGGTCGGGTGCAGGCATGTATCCGGCCTTTGAGTGCGGCCTCTTCATGCCGCTGGCCCTGATGAAGTCCGCAGATCGGGTTCCTCTCAGCTTGACGTGCTTTTGCACATGTCTCACCACGGATTAATCCGATCCCGGATCGACCGTTCGTCATCACACCATCAGCACCTCACCATCTCGGATGCGAGTCCGCCGCTGTCAGCCAGCGTGGGCTTCAAATTCCTTTCCGGTCGTCATCAGCGCCCAGACTATTCGTGCCATCTTGTTGGCCAAGGCAACGGCAACGACCGTGTAGGGCTTCTTGGCCAGCAATCCGGTCGCCACATTGTTGGAGCCGCCCTCGCTTTGCGGCTGAAGCGCAGCACCGCGTGGGCACCAACTACAAGAAGGCGGCGGATATAGTGTCAAACCCGCCTCAATTTTCCCCAGAAGTGCCGAAGTAAAATTCCCCACTCGACCGGGTCCGGTAATCAGCCGGTTTTATGGATTGGCAGCTCCGTTCCTGGGCGGCCGTTCGCGACGTTTCGGAGGCGGTGGTGGCGTGATTGGTGCGTTCGCGCGGACATGTTCGGGGATCAGGTCCGCGTGGCTGCGAATCCGGTAGCTTGCCCCCTCGATCTGGATGACGACGGCATGGTGCAGGAGGCGGTCCAGAAGCGCGGTGGCGACGACGGGATCGCCGAAGACCTCTCCCCACTCGGCAAAGCCGCGGTTGGATGTAAGGATCATAGCGCCCTTCTCGTATCGCGCATTGACGAGTTGGAAGAACAGGTTGGCGCCGCCCTGGGTGATGGGCAGGTAGCCGATCTCGTCGACGATCAGCAGCGAGGCGCGAGAGTGGAAGCGGATTTTCTCCGCGAGCTGGCCTTGTCGTTCGGCCTTCGCAAGCCCGCCGATCAGATCCGCCAAGGTGGCTCGGTAGACCTGCCGGCCGGCTTTGACCGCCGCGACGCCAGCGCGGTCGCGAGGTGGCTTTTTCCAGTTCCAGGTGGCCCCAGGAAGTGAACAACCTCGGCGCGGCGGATGAAGTCGAGCTGTGCGAGCGCCGCTATCCTCTCGCGGTCAAGCGATGGCTGGAAGCTGAAGTCGAAGCTTTCCAGTGTTTTGGCCGGCAGAAGCTTTGCCGTCAGCAGCGCTACGTCAATCCGGCGGGTTTCCCGGGTCGCGTATTCCTCGGCGAGCAGGGCATCGATAGCCTCGATGCCGGTGATCTCTCCCTTCTCGAGCTGCTGCATCGTGTGATCGAGCGCCTCGAGTGCACGCGGCATCTTCAGCCCGACCAACGCGCCTCGGATGCGGTCCAGAACCTCCGTCATGGCCGGCTCCCTTCCGCCAGACGTCCCCTGAACCAGCGACAGCCGGCGCATCTTCGCAATCGTCTCCACGACCAACATCCAAAACAAATGCCTCCGATCAAACCGGAGGCAGTGTGAGACACCTGCCGTCACAGGGGTCCCTTTTGGATGCCGATCACCCCTGAAACGGGGTCCTTATTCCACGCCGAAACACAGTCAATCAGCGAAGCAGCGATCCGATCTCCTCGAGTGAAGCAATCGACCAAAGTCTGCGGGAGACGCGCGTCCACCCATCGCGATCGAGGGCGCCACCATACTCTGCCAGACTGCGCACTTTCTTTTCAATTTCGCCGCGCGTCAAGGTATTACCAGGATCTCCTTTCGGTTCTTCGATACGGTCTGTCAAAACCGTTCCGCCTTTTGTCGTCACCGATACTTTCCCCATCCAGGTTGCCGGGTAGTTCTGCTCCACTTCCGGGTCGAAGACCATATCGACCCGTCGCATGAACTCTCGTACCGCTTCATCCTCCAGGGCCGTATCGAATTCATCCAACCCGGCGCGCCGATGCACGGCAATGAGCCCGAGCGTAGCAGGCATCGAAAATTTCGCCTGATGCACTGTGGCAGGCCGCACGACCGACCCCAGCACGTCGATTGCCGCCTGGTGAACATGAGCGGTGACATGCTCGATATCTTCGGCGCGCAAGTCGTGCTCCTGCACAATTTTGAGCAACGCGTCGGCGGCAGGGTGCGTGTGGCGGCATGAGGCATGAAACTTGAATGAGGTCTCGGCGAGCGCCCATCTCACGCCGAGGCCGGCGGTGATTTTTGTCGTGTCGCAGTTCTGTGACATTCCTGCGCCCATGCCTTGTTCGCCCTCCAGGATGCGACGTGCGCCGGTAAACCCCCTTGCTGCGAGACTTGCTGCGGTCAGCCCGTTGGCTGCGGCCTTCCCGGTGTGGAGCTGCTTGGAATCGGCGGCGTCTCGGAGAAACTCCCATACTCCAGCAGCCTGGGTTCCGGCCAAGCCGAAAGCGTTGAGCATCTGCTCCGAACTCAACCCGAGCAGCCGGCCCGCCGCAGCAGCCGCAGCGAGAGTGCCCGCAGTTCCAGTTGTGTGAAAGACCTTGTAGTGCGGAAGGCCCAGATATTCGCCGGCGCGAATGCCTGTCTCATAGCCGGCGACGCATGCCGTCAGGAATTCGCGGCCACTCGCGCCGATATTTTGGGCGACCGCCAGTACGGCGGGAAACACCACCGCCCCCGGATGGAACACTGAACCATTGTGCACATCGTCCTGCTCAGAGACGTGCGAAGCGGCAGCGTTCACCATCGCGGCGAATAGCGGTGAGGTCGTGCGGCCCGAGATGAGCACTTCTGACCGGCCATGGTTGGGGCCCATTTCCTTGGCGAAATCGTCAACCGCAAGGATCGCGCGATGGCGTGCGCCTGAAAGCGCCGATCCGGCCCAATCGACAAAGAGATCTACGCACCGTTCGACGACATGTTCGGGAATATCCCGTATGGACAGCGCTGACGCGAATTCAGCCAGTTTGGCAGTGCCATGTTCGCCAGAACGCTTCCGGCTCGTCTCCGTTCCGCTCAACATCTTCTCCCGTGAGTTCGATCGTTCCGTTGAAGCGATCAGGTCTGATAAGTGCCTTGCATTGTTCTTAGTCCGTCGGCTGTCTCGCACCACACCGTGCCTTTGGTCGGCGTCCCCTGTTGGCACAGCATCAACATCTTGCCGCTATAGCATGGCGCCAAGCCCCGATAGCTGAAAACCGCCGGTATGCCGCCACATGCCTTCGCGGCCAGATTGACAAGTAATGTAGCCTGCAGCGGCCCATGAACCACCAGGTCTGGATAGCCCTCGATCTCGCAGGCATACGGATGGTCGTAGTGGATACGATGGCCGTTGAATGTGATCGCTGAATAGCGGAACAGTAAAACGGGATCGGGCGTCAGGACCTCCTGCACGCGCTTTGCCGCCTCGGGCGGAACAGCAGGTGCGGGCCTGGGCACCGTGCTTGCCCGATAGACGATGTTCTGGGTCTCGACAATCGCGATTTCGCCGTCAGCGAGGTAGTTGTGCTTGACCGCAACCAACACCAGCGGGCCACTGCGCCCTTGTTTCTGGGTCACATCGGCGATGACTGACCGGCGCTTGACGGTTCCCACCGTAGGCAGCGGCCTCAGATGCCGCAACTCGCCACCGGCCCACATGCGCGAAGGCAAAGGCACAGGAGGCATAAACTCGCCCCGGGCCGGGTGTCCGTCCGCTCCAAGCGTCTCGAGATCGGCCGTAGGCAGTGTGAGGCACCAGTGGAGGCCCAGTGGTGCGTGCCCTGCCTCGGCGGGCGCGAGCCACCGGCCCAAGGTCGCGCGGTACCGTGCCAGCAGTACGTCGCTAATGGTTCCGAAGCGCTCTCCTCAGTGCCGATCCAGCCTCGCAGATGATCGATGTCGACTTGGATTGTCATCCGCGCTCCTCCCGTTCCGGATTGTCGCGTCAGCACGAGGCGCCTCAAAACGACCTCGGCATGCCGAGGATGTGCTCCGCAACATAGGACAGGATCAGGTTGGTCGAGATCGGTGCCACCTGGTACAGACGGGTTTCGCGAAACTTGCGTTCAACATCGTACTCCCGGGCAAATCCGAACCCGCCATGGGTCTGGATGCATGCGTTAGCCGCCTCCCAGGACGCATCGGCGGCAAGCAGCTTGGCCATATTGGCCTGCGCCCCGCAATCGCTGCCGGAATCGAAGCGGCGGCATGCCTCGAAGCGCATCAGATTGGCTGCCTCGAGGTTGACGTAAGCTCTGGCGATCGGGAACTGCACTCCCTGGTTCTGGCCGATGGGCCGGTCGAATACGATCCGCTCTCCGGCGTAGGCGCGGGCTTTATCAATGAACCAGTAGCCGTCGCCGATACATTCCGCAGCGATCAGGGTGCGCTCGGCATTCAAGCCATCCAGGATATGATAAAAGCCGCGCCCTTCCTCACCGATCAGGTTCTCTTCTGGGATCTTGAGCTCATCGAAGAAAACCTCGTAGGTTTCGTGCCCCGGCATGTTGGCGATCGGGCTCACTCTCATGCCATTGCCTATGGCCTTCTTCAGATCGACCATGAAGATCGACAGGCCCTGCGCCTTGCGCCTGACCTCGTTGATCGGCGTCGTGCGCGCCAGCAAGATCATCAGGTCGGAATGCCGGATTCGGCTGATCCAGACCTTCTGACCGTTCACCACGTATCTGTCGCCCTTCTTGACCGCGGTGGTCTTGAGCTTCGTGGTATCGGTGCCGGTGGTGGGTTCGGTTACGGCCATTGATTGCAGACGCAGTTCGCCGCTGGCAATGCCGGGCAGGTATTTCCGCTTCTGCTCCTCCGATCCGTGCCGCAGGAGCGTGCCCATGTTGTACATCTGACCGTGGCAATGGCCGGCGTTGCCGCCCGCGCGGTTGATCTCCTCCATGATGATTGAGGCCTCGGTCAGCCCCAGTCCCGAGCCGCCATAGTCCTCGGGGATCATCGCGGCAAGCCAGCCCGAGCGGGTCAGCGCCTCAACGAACTTTTCGGGGTAGGTCTCATCCGCACCATGCTGGCGGTGATATTCGGGTGGGAATTGCGCGCAGAGCGCGCGCAGCGCCGCGCGCAGATCGTCATGGGTTCCGGGGGCGGAGGTCTGCATCCGTCACCTCGCCCTGTGCACGTCAGGGCCGCTGGTTTCCAGGATCTCCTCTTCAGCGCGCTGCCATATTTCGTAGGAAATCGGATCTTCGCTCTCCTCGAGGATATGGCCCACCAGCCCGATCGCGCGTGCCATCACCCCGAAGCCACGCACGATCTTCCATGGGAAGCCGAACTCGCAGCAGATAGCGCCGATTGCGCCGGTGGCGTTGATCGGCAGCATCTTGCGTGACTTATCTTCGGCCACGGCCTGAATTTTCTGGATCAGCGCGACATACTCGCCGGACTTGCCGTTCTCGGCCGCGATCTGGAAAAGCCGCGGCGCGCGGGGATCGACCGGCTTGTGCACCGGATGGCCCAGCCCGGGAACGATCGCCCTGCGGGCGCGGAATTCTTCAACCGTTTCAGCGGCGACAGCATCCAGATCTGCGCCGATGCCCAGCTTGTCCTGCGGCAGCGCTTCGTACAGCATCTTTGAGGCGCCTTCCATCGAGCCGACGAACACCGTGCCCAACCCGCAGAGCCCCGCCGCGACTGCGGCCTGAAGCGATTCCGGCGCGCCCATATAGGTCATGCGCGCGGTCAGGGCGGACGGCGTGATACCATGTTCGACCAGCGTGATGACGATGGCGTTGAACACGCGGCTTTCTTCGGGCGTGGCCTTGCGGCCCGTCAATTGCAGAAACGCCAGATCGCCGAGGTTCATGTGGCCCAGGATCTCGTTGGGCAGGTCGAGTCCGCGCACGCAGATCTTGTCGGGTGTGCTCCAGGCGATGTTCGAGGCAATTTTTTGTTTGCGCTTGCTCATCAAATCGGATCCCAGGAAAAGACCTCCGCCGACACTTCGAGCGGCGTGAAATGCGACTTGAGCGCGGGAATGGCATGCTCGGCGATACTTTCGGCGGTCCAGCCGTCGCCGGAATGCACCGAACGCACGGGCCGCGGCTGGCTCATCAGGAAGATCTCGTTCATGCGGACGGCAAAGATCTGGCCCGAGATCTCTGCGGCCTGATCGCTCATCAGATAGCAAGCCATCGGCGCGACCTTGGCAGGCGTCATCTTCTTGATCTTTTCGACCCGCGCCTCCTGTTCAGGCGTTTCGGTCTTGATCGACGAAATCATCCTGCTCCAGGCGAAGGGCGCGATGCAATTCGACCTCACGTTCCAACGCTTGAGGTCGAGCGCGAGCGAGTTCGAGAACGCAGCGATCCCCAGCTTGGCGGCAGAGTAGTTCGCCTGCGCATAATTGCCGATCAGGCCCGAGGTCGAGGTCATATGCACCAGCGCGCCGCTTTGCTGCTCGCGGAAATAATCAGTCGCGGCGCGGGAGGTATTGAAGGCGCCGTAGAGGTGTACTTTCACAACCGCATCGAAATCCTCGTATCTCATCTTATGAAAGAAGCCGTCGCGCAGGATGCCGGCATTGTTCACGACTGCGTCGATGCGGCCGAATTCCTTCACGGCGGCCTCGACCATGGCCCGGGCCGCGTCCGGGTCGGTTACGCTGCCGCCATCGGCGATGGCGTCGCCACCGGCGGCCTTGATCTCGTCCACCACCGTTTGCGCAGCAGTGAGAGTGTGGCCAGTACCCTTCAGCGTCGCGCCCAAATCGTTGACCACGATCGCCGCTCCCTCGGCTGCCGCCATCAGCGCGATTTCGCGGCCGATCCCGCCGCCCGCGCCAGTGACCAGCACGACCTTTCCGTCCAGCGTTTTTCCCATATCAATCCCCTCATTTCGCCTTACGAAACTTGTCGAGTCCGCCGGAATGCATCACCCGGCCCATCAGGGGCGCGCCGATGATCTCTTCGGCCTTGACTGCGGCGGCGATCAGTTTGTCCAGGTCGATGCCCGTCTCAATGCCCAGCTCGTGGCACAGAAAAACCGCGTCTTCGGTGCAGACATTGCCTGCGGCGCGGGCGTTGCCGTGGCCGGCGAAGGGGCAGCCGCCAAGGCCGGCGACCGAGCTTTCGAACATGTCCACCCCCATCGACAACGCCGCATGGATGTTGGCGATGCCCAGCCCGCGCGTGTCGTGCAGATGCATTCCGATGCGCGCCCCGGGCGCAAGCTCGCGCAGGGCGCCGACCATGCGCTTGACCGCCTCTGGGTTGCCCCAGCCCATCGTGTCGGCGATCACGAGAATCGGTACGGGGATCTGCTCTTCCTCGCAAAGGCGTAGGACGAAACGGAAGTTCTCCAGCACCCGCTCCTGCGGGATGGGACCTTCGAGATTGCAGCCGAAAGCGGTCATCACATAGGCCGCATCAACGGTGTAGCCCGCTTCCTTGTAGAGCCGCACCCACTCGCGCTGCCGCTCGCGCATCTCCGCTGAGGAGCAGTTGTTGTTTGCCTGTGCGAAAGCCTCAGACGGATAGAACAAAAGACGCGGGTCGATATCGACTTCATGCGCGGTCAACGCCTTGCGGAACCCCTTCTCGTTCAGCCAGAGCGAGGTGTATTTCACACCGGGCTTGCGCTTGATGCGCTGAAACAGCTCGCCCGTGTCGGCCATCTGCGGCACGTATCTGGGGCTGACGAAGCTACCCACCTGGATGCGCTTCAGCCCGGTATCGCTGAGCATGTCGATCAGTTCGATCCGCTGTTCGATCGGGTAGGTCTTGCTCTCGATCTGAAAGCCCTCGCGCGGGCCTTCTTCACGAAACTCTACGAACTTGGGAAAATCGCTCATGCCTGTTCCTTTTCGGGTGGTATGATCTGGACGATCATCTGACCGCGATCCACCATCATGCCTCTGGAGATCGCGATATTTGCGGCTATGCCGGAAGCAGATGCCTTGATGGAGATTTCAAGCTTCATTGACTCCAGGACCGCTACGACATCGCCTTCCGCTATCGCCTCCCCGTCGACGACTTTGACGTCGACGATCATTCCGGTTAGCGGCGAGACCACGGTCCGATCGCCAGTGCTATCGCCACCAGCCAAGGCCAAAGGTGGTGCCGGACGGAAGACAAGCCGCCCCGGCGCGGCGTCGATCTCGATAACTCCGGCATGAAGGCGCGCCGTTGCCATGTGTACCGTCTCGCCCTGCGCCACGCGCCACCGGCCCGGCGCGATCTCACGGCAGGAGAAAGTGAGGGCGGCACCATCTCCGCCGTAGACCGTGTAGGTGTCGCCGGAGCGGACCGGGCCGACGCAGAGCTCCTCGATACTTCCCCCTGAGTCGGTCAGCATCACGCGCTGGCCCGCCTCTATCGCGTCGCCGTCAAGGCCGAGCCGCCAGTTGGTGAAGAGGTCGCGGTTCGACCACGGTTCGGCGGCGCCGTCTGATCGCCCGCGGGTGACGAAGAGTACGGCTGCCATGGCGTTCCAGAGCCGGATGCCCGGCACTTTCGCCGCCGCAGTCAGATCGTCCAGCCGCTCGTCGATCCAGCGGGTATGGACGTTCATTTTTTCGAATTCGGCGTCGCGGGCGAGCGCGGCGAGGAAGGCGCGATTGGTCTCGACGCCTTCCACCGCGACATGATCCAGCGCTTGCGCAAGCCGGGCCAGAGCCGTCTCGCGGTCGGGCGCGTGGATGATCAGCTTGGCGATCATCGGATCGTAGTAGGGGGTCACGGTATCGCCTGCCTCGACGCCGCTGTCGATGCGCAGACCGTCGGGCAGGCTCAGCGTGGTCAGCGTGCCGGTGGAAGGAGCGAACTGCATCGCCGGGTCCTCGGCATAGAGCCGTGCCTCGATGGCGTGACCGCCAATCGTCAGATCGCCTTGCTTCAAGCCAAGACCCGCACCCTCGGCAATATGCAGTTGCAGCGCCACCAGGTCGAGCCCGGTGATCGCCTCGGTTACAGGATGTTCCACCTGGATACGGGGGTTCACCTCCAGGAAGAAGTAATCCTTTCCCGCCACCAGGAACTCCACCGTGCCGAGCCCGCGGTAGTCGAGCGTCTCGCCCAGCCGCACGGCGTTCTGGGCGATCTCGTCGAGAAGCGCGCGGGGCAGGCCCCAGGCGGGCGCCTCCTCGATCACCTTCTGATGCCGGCGCTGCAGTGTGCAGTCGCGCTCGAAAAGATGCACGACGTGGCCCTTGCCATCGCCAGCGATCTGCACCTCCACATGGCGGGCCTCGGGCAGGAACCGTTCCAGCAGGAGACCTTCCGAGCCGAAGGTGGACTTCGCTTCGCGCAGCGCCCCCTCGATGTCGGCCATCAGGCTCTTTTCGTCCGCCACCAACCGCTGTCCACGTCCGCCGCCGCCGCCCACGGCCTTGAGCAGCACGGGCAGCCCCATCCGGCGCACTTCGGCGGCGATTTGATCGATATCGGACAGGGCACCCGCAGCGCCCGAAATCACCGGCAGGCCGGCCGCGATGGCCGCTTCCTTAGCACTGGCCTTGTCGCCGAATCGTTCCAGGGTTTCCGGCGTTGGTCCTATGAAGATCAGACCGGCGGCCTCGACCGCGCGGGCGAATTCGGGGTTCTCGGCGAGGAAGCCGTAGCCGGGATGGACAGCGTCAGCCCCGGCAGCCTTCGCCGCTGCCAGCACGGCGTCGATACGCAGATAGCTTTCGGAGGCCGGGCCGCCGCCGATGCAGATCGAGTGGCCGATCTCGCGCACGTGGAGCGCGTTGACGTCGGCTTCGGAATGTACGGCGACAGGCCGGATGCCCCGTGTCCGCGCCGTGCGGGCGATCCGGCAGGCGATTTCGCCGCGATTGGCAATGAGAAGCGTCTTGATCTTCACTGTGGCCGCCTCACATCCTGAACACGCCGAAATGGGTTTCGACCTTTGGTCGCCGTGAGGCGATGTCGAGCAGCAGCGCCATGACGTCACGGGTCTCGCAGGGCTCAATCACGCTGTCGACCCAGAGGTTCGAGGCGAAGTTGTAGGCGTCCTGGAAATCCTCGTATTCCTTGCGGATGGGCGCCTTGAAGGCCTCTTCCTCCTCCTTCGTCCAAGTCTTGCCCTCGCGCTCGTTAATCTGGGCGCGCACCTGGGCCAGGACGCTCGCGGCCTGTTCCGGCCCCATGATGGCCGCGCGGCCGGTTGGCCAGGCAAACATTGCGTCAGGCTGAAAGGGGCGGCCCAGCATGGCCAGGTATCCGGCTCCGTACGAACCGCCGGTGATGATGGTGAACTTCGGCACCCGCGCCGAGGACATGGCGGTGATCATCTTGGCGCCCGCTTTGGCGATTCCCATCTGCTCGACCTCGCGGCCCACCATGAAGCCGTTGACATCGGCCAGGAACAGCAGCGGGATGTCGCGCTGCACGCAGAGATTGATGAAATGCGTGGCCTTCAGCGCCGCTTCGACGAACAACACGCCGGTATTGGCGAGAATCCCCACCTCATGCCCGTGAATGCGGCCCCAGCCTGTCATCAAAGTGTCGCCGTAGAGCGGCTTGAACTCATGAAACTCGCTGCCGTCGACCAGCCGCGCCACGATCTCGCGGTTTTCGGTGGGTACTTTGGGGTCCCGGCTGACGATGCCGTAGATCTCTTCTACCGCGTAGGCCGGGTCGCGCGGCGACGCCGGCGTCTTGCGCGGGGAGAGCTTCTCGCCCAGGTGCTTGACGATCTCTCGCGTAATGGCGAGCGCGTGGGCGTCGTCCTCGGCGAGATGGTCGGTCACGCCCGAGACCGAGCAGTGCATCTTGCCGCCGCCGAGGGTCTCGTTGTCGACCTTCTCCCCAGTGGCGGCGAAGGTGAGTTCCGGCCCGCCGAGATACATGAAGCCCTGGCCGCGCACGATGACCACCTCGTCGCAAAGCGCCGGGATATAGGCGCCGCCGGCGGTGCAGGGGCCCATGACCACGGCGATCTGCGGCACGCCGTCGCCCGACATCCCGACCTGGTTGTGAAATATCGAGCCGAACTGGCCCTCGTCGGGAAAGATGTTCTCCTGGTCAGGCAAAAACGCGCCGCCGGAATCGACCAGTGTGACGACCGGCAGGCGATTGGCCCAGGCGATCCGCTGGGCGCGCACGTGCTTACGGCAGGTCATGCCGAAATAGGTGCCGCCCTTCACCGTGGCGTCGTTGGCGATGATCATGCAGTGGCGGCCCTCAATCACGCCGATGCCAGTGATGATGCCCGCGCCGGGCGGCACGCCGTCGTACTTGTCGAGCCCGGCGAGTTCGCCGAGCTCGAGGAACGGCGTGCCCGGGTCGATCAGCCGCTCGACGCGCTCGCGCGGCAGGAACTTGCCCTTCTTCACGTGGCGCGCCCGTGCGCTTTCCGGCCCGCCGACGCGTTGGCTGAGCCGCAGCGCGTGCAGCTCGGCCAATTTGGCGCGGTAATGCGTGTCATTGGCCCGGAAGTCTTCCGACCCGGAGTCGACCAGGGATTTCAGCTTCGTCATGGCAGATCGGGGTACTTTCTCAACACGAAGGCCACTTTGGCCGCGCCCGGCTTTTCGAAGGTGTCGGCATCGACGATCCGGACATCGGCCCGGAACACCAGGGCGTCGCGCAGGCGCTGCTCGATCTTCTTCTTCAGGTTCGCGTCACCGTCTCGGTCGCGGTCGGGACCGCGTTCGACGATGATCTTCAGTGGTTCCTGCGTGGTGTGGCCCTCGAAATCGGCCACAACACGCATCACGCCGTTCGTTTGCGGCACCATCTCGTTGACGATGCTGTTGATCGCCGAGGGAAACACGTTGGCCCCGCGCACGATCAGCATGTCGTCGGTGCGCCCTGTGCAGCGGATCTTGGGACCCGTCCGGCCGCAGGCGCAGGTCGTGCCCAAGACCTCGATGAAATCGCCAGAGCGGAAGCGCACCAGCGGGCTCGCCCGGCGGCCGAGGGCGGTGTAGATCATCTCACCACTGGCGCCCTCCGCCCAAGGGATGATCTTGCCGGTCTCGGGGTCGAGCAGTTCGGTCAAAACGTAGTCCATGTTGACCATGTGCATGCCCGACTGCTGGTCACACTCGGCCCAGTAGGTCACGCCCAGGTCGGTACCGCCCAGCATCTCGGTGCACTTGGCGCCCCACAGTTTTTCGATCTTGGCGCGGATCGCCGGAATGCCGCCGCCCGGCTCCCCGCCGACGACGACTCGTTCCACGCCCAGTCTGCTCGCTGGAACGCCCAGCACCTCTTCGGCCTTTTCGGCCAGGTGGATCACGAAATTCGGCGCCCCGACGACGCAGCGCGGGCGCGTGTCGGCGCAGGCGCGCAGGAGCCGGTCGGCGCCGCCGTCGGCTCCCACCGGCACGTCGATGGCGCCCATATATTGCAGGCCTTGCATCACCGGGATGCCGCCCACAAAGCCCTTGGCGAGCGAGAAGGCGTGCAGCACCATGTCGCCGGGCCGCACGCCGTTGGCGAAGAAGCAGCGCGCCGTCATCTCATGCCACATCTCGGCATCGGATTCTGTCAGCGCCACGTAGGAGGGGCTGCCGGTCGTCCCCGAGGACGCCTGCATCTGGATGATGTCTTCCATGGGCGCGGCGCGGTGGCAGCCGAAAGGCGGCTCGGCCGACAGGCTTTCTCGTATCTCAGTCTTGTAGGTGAAGGGCAGCCTCTGCAGATCCTCAATGGTGCGGATCTCATCGAAATCGATGCCGGCCGCAGCGAACTTGTCTTGGTAGAAGGGCGAGTTGGCCTTGAGATAGGCCATCTGCTCGACCAGCCGCTCCTCCTGGATGCGGCGCACCTCGTCGAGCGGCATGCCCTCGATCTCGTGCCAGAACCGGTCGTTGGCCTTCGCGCCGGCATCGGCCCGCCGGAAGCGCATTCCGTGTTGCATGCTTTCCTCCCTGGGCTTTCGCGATCAATACGACCGCGGCAGACCCATAACCTTCTCGCCAATAAAGCTGAGGCACAGTTCACGGTTCACCGGCGCGGTGCGTAGCAGGCGCACCAACGGATAAAGCTCGTACAGCCCGGTATCTTCCGTGAAACCCGACCCGCCATGGGCCTGAAGGGCAGCGTCCACGGCTTCGATCCCGGCCTCGGCGGCGGCATATTTCGCCATGTTCGACGAGGCACCGGCGGGAAACTTGTTGTCGAATTCCCAGGCCGCACGGCGGGTCATCAGGCTCGCCATTTCCACGGCCGTGTGGGCCTTGGCCAGCGGATGCTGCACGCCCTGGTGCGCGCCGATCGGCTGACCAAAGACGTTGCGCTCGCAAGCATAGGCCACTGCCTTCCGTAAGGCGAACCGGCCAATGCCGCAGCAAAGCGCCGCCAGGATGATGCGTTCGGGATTGAGCGAATCGAACAGGATCGAAAAGCCGTCGTCCACCTCGCCCACGATATCCTCGGGACCGAGATCCACCTCGTCGAAGAACAACGTCCATTGTTCTTCCGGCAGTGGGATCGAGACCTTCACCCGCTGCATTTCTACGCCCTTCTTCTTCAGGTCCACGGCGAACAGCGTGAAGCCGTCGGTCTTGCGGGAGACCTCGGTGTGAGGCTTGGTGCGCGCCACCACGAGGCAGTAGTCGGAGACGTCGGCGCCGGTGATGAAGGTCTTTTCCCCCGTTAGCGCAAAACGGTTGCCCTTGCGCCTGGCAAGCGTCGTGGCCTTGATCGTGTTGGACCCGGCGCCCGGTTCGGTGATCGCGAAGCAGAACTGGATCTCGCCCCGGCACGCGGCCGGCAGGAGTTCCCTGCGGTGGAACTCGGTCCCGTGGCTGGCGATATGCGACAGCGACATGGTGGGGCCGACCACCATCATCAGGAGCGGGATGCCGTGGTTCGCCGTGCCCTCCATGAAGAGCGCCATCTCGGTCATGCCGAGACCTGCGCCGCCATATTCCTCGGGTACCATGATGCCGAGAAAGCCGTCCTCGGCGATCTGCTGGAACATCTCTTTGGGAAAGGCGTGCCGGCGGGCGTGATCCAGCCAGTAGGCGTTGTCGAATTTCTGCGCGAGCTGGGCGCCGTAGTCGTAGATCTGGCGCTGCTCATCGTTGAGCGTGAAGTCCATTCCCGCACCTCTTGTCAGGCTTTGAAGGCCGGCGCGCGCCGGTTTTCGAATGCGTCCAGCCCTTCGGCCACGTCCTCGCTTCGTAGCGCGCGCACGGCAGCGTCGCGCTCCAGCCGCATCTGCTGGTCGAGGCCCATGTCGGCGCCTTCGCGCGCCAGGCGCTTCATCTCGGCGATGCCGGGCCGTGAGCGGGTGGCGATCGTCACGCAGTAGTTCAACGCCGCCTGGCGCAGCTCTTGGTCCGGCACGACGTAATTCACCAGTCCGGCCTGCTTCGCCTCGTCCGCCTTCAGCCAGCGGGCCGAGAACATCAGATCGAGCGCCCGGCGCAGGCCCATCAGCCGGGTCAGCCGCTGGCTGCCGCCCCAGCCGGGGATCAGCCCGAATTGCGCGTGCTGGTCGCCGAACTGAGCGCTTTCCGCGGCGAAACAGACATCGCAGGACAGCATCAGCTCGAGCCCGCCGGCCAGGCAAAGGCCCTGCACCGCGACGACCACGGGGAGACGGCCCTGTTCCAGCCTGCGAAGCCCTTCCATCCCAAAGGCGATGAAGTGGTCCAGCGCCTGCGCATCGCTCATCTTGCCTTTCACCTCGGTCAGGTCGGCGCCGGTGCAGAAGTGCTTTCCCTGTGCGCAGATCAGGATCGAGCGGATGTCGCGGTCGGCCTCAAAGCTTTCGCGGGCCCTGGAGATACACTCGTGGATCTCCAGCGACAGGCAGTTGAACTTGTCGGGGCGGGCGAGCTCGATAATGCCGACGCTGCCCTCGGCGCTGACATTGACGGGAACGCTCATTTCGCGCCTCCCTTGGCCTTCCTGTCGTATTGCAGCGCCATGCGGCCGACCTTCTCGCGCGCGATGACGAGCTTCTGGATTTGCGCGGTACCGTCGCCGATCTGCAGGCCCAGAACATCGTTGTAGCGCTGATGATGAGGCAGGTCGGTGGTATAGCCGTAGTGGCCATGCAGGATCAGGCACTGATGGATGATCTCGCACGCGGTTTTCGGCACGTACCACTTGCACATCGCCGCCTCCTTGGTGTGCGGCAGGCCACGGTCGCGCAGATCGAGCGTGTAGTAGCAAAGCTGTCGCATCATGGTGAGCTGCGTTTCGGCCTCGGCCAGCGGGAAGCTGACCCCCTGATACTGCGCCAGCGGCGCACCGAAGGCTTCGCGTTCCTGCACATAAGTCCAGGTCTCGTCCACCGAGGCCTGCGCCGCGCCCAGACATTCCAACCCGATCAGCGCTCGGGAATAGTCGAAGCCAGCCATGATCGTGCCGAAGGCACGGTCCTGCTCGGCCATCAGGCATTGGGAGGGGACGAAGACGTCGTCAAAGAAGACCGAACCGCGCCCCACGGGCTTGGTGCCAATGTCGTCGAAATGCGTGCGGTTGATGCCCTTTTCATTCAGGTCCACAAGGAACGCGCTGACGCCCCGCGATCCGCCCTCGGGATCGCCGGTACGGGCAAAGACCACCGCCGCGTCGGCCTGCGCGGCAAAGCTCATCGACGTTTTCTCGCCGTTCAGCCGCCAGCCGTTGCCGGATTTGGCGGCCCTGAGTTGCAGGTTCGCCGCGTCCGATCCGCCGCGCGGCTCGGTCAATCCCAACCCTATCACCGCCTCACCCGCCGTGACGCGGGGCACCCATTCCTTGGCGATGTCGGGCAAGGCGTGTTTCGCGACCATGCCGCCCATCAGCGACCCCAGAAGCTGGATGTAGCTGACATTGAAATCGGCCCGCGCGATTTCCTCGACGATCAATCCGGCCGTGACGGAGCTCTCGCCCAACCCACCGAACTCCTCGGGCAGATCGGCGCCGATCAGCCCAAGCGCCCCCATCTCCTTGATTAGCCCGCGATCCATCACGTGCTCGGTTGCCCGCTTCTGATAACTCTCGGCCAGCTTTTCACGTGCGAAACGCTGTGCTGTCTCTCTAAAGGCCTGCTGGTCATCTGTCGGTTGAAACTGCACGTGATAGCCCTCCCGAGCCTGTGAATCTCACTTCCCAAAAAACCTAACAAACGTTAGAATGCTTGGCAAGATGCAATGGGAGGTAACGTGGATATGTCCGACAGGCGCGGAAGAACCTTCGAGAAATTGCTGTCCCCGATCCGGGCAGGCGTCCACGATCTGCGAAACCGGGTCATTATGGGCTCGATGCACACGCGGCTTGAAACCGAAGCCAACGGTATCGAAAGACAGGTCGCGTTCTATCGTGAACGCGCGCACGGCGAAGCGGCAGTCATCGTGACTGGCGGTTTTTCGCCCAACGCCGAAGGCATGTTCGATCCGGAAGGTCCGCGGCTCGACGATCCGCAGCAGGCGCTGAGCCTCAAGCCGATTTGCGATGCAGTCCATCAGGAAGGCAGCCTGATTTGCGCGCAGATCTGCCACGCGGGGCGTTATGCCAAGTTTGAAGGTTGCGTGGCACCTTCGCCGATTCGGGCGCCGATAAACCCCTATTCCCCGCGGGAGATGAGCGAACAGGATATTCTGCACACCATTGAAGATTTCGCCCAGGCAGCGCTCAACGCGCAATCTGCCGGTTTCGATGGCGTCGAAATAATGGGCTCCGAAGGCTATCTCATTAATGAATTCACCGTGACCCACACCAACAAACGCGAGGACAAGTGGGGTGGCAGCGCCGACAACCGGCACCGCTTCGCGGTCGAAATCGTGCGCGCGGTGCGCGACCGCTGCGGACCGGATTTGCTGGTCATCTACCGTATTTCGGCGGCCGATCTTGTCGAGGGCGGCGCGCCCGCCGAAGAGATCGCCGCGCTCGCCCGCAAGATCGAGGCCGCCGGCGCCGACATTCTGAACACCGGAATCGGCTGGCACGAGGCGCGCGTGCCAACGATCGCCTACCCAGTGCCGCGTGGCGCCTGGCGGAAGGCGGCGGCCAACGTGAAGGCGGCGGTGTCGATCCCGGTGGTGGCCTCGAACCGAATCAATACCCCCGAGGTCGCCGAGGACATCCTGGCCTCGGGAGATGCCGACATGGTCTCGATGGCGCGGCCCTTCCTCGCCGACCCTCATTTCGTGAAGAAGGTGCGCGAGGGTCGGGCCCATGAGATCAACACCTGCATCGCCTGCAATCAGGCATGTCTGGATTTCATCTTCTCGGACCGTCCGGCAAGCTGCCTTGTCAATCCGCGCGCCGGCCGCGAGATGGAATTCCGTGACACGCCGAGCGAGACCCCGAAGAAGGTGGCGATCGTCGGCGGCGGGGCGGCGGGTATGGCCACGGCGGCCGAGGCCGCGCGGCTTGGGCACGCGGTCACTCTTTTCGAGGCAGAGAACCGGCTGGGCGGGCAGCTCAACCTGGCACGTGCGGCCCCGGGCAAGCACGAGTTCGACGAAACGCTGCGTTATTACACCGCTCAGATGGACAGGCACGGCGTCACCCTGCGGCTGGGCTGTCGCGCCACTGCCGACGATCTTGCCGGGTTCGACCATGTGGTGATCGCCTCAGGAGTGACCCCTCGCATTCCGGACATTCCGGGCATAGATCATCCCAAGGTCGCCACCTATGCCGAGATCCTCTGCGGCGCACGGGAGGCGGGACAGACCGTGGCCATCATGGGCGCCGGCGGGATCGGCCATGACGTGGCCGAATTCCTTGTCACCCATCCGGCTGAGGCCAACGAGAACGCGGCCTTTTTCGACACGTGGGGTGTGGACGGACAATTCAGGAACGCCGGCGCGCTGGCGGGCGATCCACTGGCCGCGGTGCCTGCAAAGCGCAAAGTGGTGATGCTGCAGCGCAAGACGAGCAAGGTGGGACAGGGGCTTGGCATTTCGACCGGCTGGATCCTGCGCAACGCGTTACGCAAACACGGAGTCGAGACCTTAGCGGGCGTGGTCTACCAGCGTATCGACGATGGGGGGCTCCACGTCCTTTCGAACGGCGAGACAAAAGTTATCGCCGCCGATACGATCGTTCTCTGTACGGGACAGGAACCCGTACGGACGCTGGTCGAGGCGCTTGCGGCCCGCGGCATTTCCGCCACGATGATCGGCGGTGCGGCCGAGGCGGCTGAACTCGATGCGCTGCGTGCGATCGATGAAGGAGTGCGCCTCGCCCAGTCTTTGTGAACAACCAGGAACGATTGCCAGGGAGGAGCATCATGCTGCCGGAGGTGGCCCGCGCCGGGCGGGCAGATGTCTATTCGATGTTTCGCACGAGAGCGCGCGAGCAACAAGATGCGCTTGCGCTCGAGAACGGAGAGATAAGACACAGCTACGGCACCCTTCTGGGCCGTGTGGACCGTCTCGCTGCGGTGCTTCTGGCGCGAACGCCCGGTGGCCTTCGTGGCACGGCACGTCGACGGCCCCGATGCCGACGAGCTGATGCGGCTTTGCCGCGATCAACTGGCCGGCTATAAGCGGCCGCGCGAGATCCGCTTCATCGCTTTCGAAGACTTCCCGCGCTCGACCAGCGGCAAGATCCAGCGCCACGTCCTGGAGACCTGGATCGAGCGCGGGGCCAACTGAGGCCTGCCTCGACTGCGCCTATCCTCTGACACCCGTCCGTCCGAACCGCGCCATCAGCGTACCGGTTATCGTGGCAGCCAGCTAATCGGTCCTGCGCTTCAGCGCATATGCGTATCCTCCGAATGCCGTCTTTGCCCCAGCCGTTCACCTATCCAAGCGCAAAGAAGGCAAGTCCACAGGTCGGACGACAGCAAAGAGAGGGCAGTTGATTCGAATTCTAACGTCTGTTAGATTGTTCAATCGGGTTTGCTGAAGCCCTGCACAAACGACAGGGTCGACGGGAGGAAGATCGTTGATCGGTAGCGAACGGACCTGTGTCCGGTGTGACGGCTCACGTTCCCTGCGCCCGCCGCCAGGAATGCGGGACGGCATCGCGTGCTCATGACCGCCGCGCGAAAAGAGCGACAGGCACCGCCGCTTGCCGTCCGCAGCGCCACCCTTCGGTTCGGCGGAGTGACAGCGCTGGATGACGTCTCGATCGAGGTGCGCGAGGACGAGCTTTTGGCGATCATCGGCCCCAATGGTGCAGGAAAGACATCGTTTCTGAACGTCACCGCCGGTTTTTACCGCCCCCAGCAGGGGTGCGTCGAACTCATCGGGCAGGACGTGACCGGCCTCCGCGTGGACCAGATCGCCCGCCGAGGCTTGGCACGCACCTTTCAGGGAACGCACCTCTTCGGGGGGCTGACCGTGGTCGAGAACATCCTGATTGGCCGCCACACCCTTATGCGTTCGAATGTAGTCCAGGCCTTTTTCCACTACGGGCCGGTGATGCGCGAGGAAACCGAACATCGCGAGGCTGTTGAGGAAATCGTGGACTTTCTTGAGATCGAGGCGATCCGAAACCGGCAGGTGGGCACGCTGGGCTACGGGTTGCGCAAGCGCGTCGATCTGGGCCGCGCCTTGGCGCAAGAGCCCTCCATCCTGCTTTTGGACGAGCCGATGGCCGGAATGAACTCCGAGGAGAAAGAAGATCTCGCGCGCTTCATCCTCGACGTGCGCGAGGCCCGGAAGATCCCGGTGGTGCTTGTGGAACACGACATGGGCGTCGTGATGGACCTGGCCGACCGGATCGTAGTGCTGGACTTCGGCCGGGTGATCGCTGAAGGGACGCCGGCTGAAATACAGAGGGATCCGGCCGTGATCAAAGCCTATCTGGGGTAGAACAGTGGAGCGCACAAGAGCAGCGAAGGTCTTCAGCGATCCTGCGGTGACGCAAAGCCAAACGCTGCCGCAGGTGTTGCTGGCGCGAGCCAAGGCCACGCCGGCTGCCTTGGCCCAGCGGCACAAGCGCCTCGGCATCTGGCGCGAGTTCACCTGGGCCGACGTGCTCCAGCGGGTCCGCGCCTTGGCGCTTGGCCTTGACGATCTGGGATTCGGCTCGGGCGACTCAATGATGGTAATCGGCGAGAACGAACCCGAACATTTCTGGGCCGAGTACGCCGCCCAATCGTTGGGCGGGAAGGTGATCTCGGTCTACCCCGATCAATCCTCCGCCGAGATTCACTATCTGGCGCGGGATTCGGAGACGCGGATCTTCCTTGTGCAGGACCAGGAGCAGGTGGACAAGTGCCTCGAGATCGCCGGGGACCTCGAGGGCATCATCGCCATCGTCTACTGGGACGATGCCGGGCTGTGGACCTATGCGCACCCGCTCTTGCGCTCGTATCGCACGGTGAGCGATGCCGGAGCCCGCCGTCACGACCAGGACCCGAAGTTATTCGAAGCTCGTGTCGCGCGCGGTAGACCCGGCGACATCGCGGTTCTGTCCTATACCTCGGGCACGACCAGCAAGCCGAAAGGCGTTATGATCTCGCAGCGCTATCTTTTCGACAACTCCGCCCGGGTGTTGGGCGCAGTCGAAATCGCGCCGGGCACCGAGTACCTCACCTATATTTCCCCGGCTTGGGTAACCGAGCAGATCTTCGGGCTGTCGATCGGGCTACTCGCGCCGATGGTGGTGAACTTCCCCGAGGGGCCGGAGGAGATACTCGATAACATCCGTGAGCTGGCCGTCGATGCGCTGGTCTTCAGCCCGCGTCAGTGGGAGAACCTTGCCTCGATTGTACAGGCGCGGATGCTTAGCGCGGGGCCAATTCGGCGGGCGTTCTATAACTGGGCCATGAGGGTGGGCCGCGACGTCTATGTCGAGCGGCTTGAAGGGCGTCGGCCTTCGCTTGCAGCGCGCCTGCAGCTGCCGCTGGCCGAGGCCCTCGTGCTTTCGCACCTGCGCGACAACCTGGGCCTGGGAAAGGCCAGGAACGCCATGTCCGGGGGGGCGCTCATGGCGCCCGACGTCTTCCGCATGTTCCACGCCATGGGCGTGAAGCTGCGCAACGTGTACGGGGCAACGGAAGTCGGACTTCTCACAGCGCACATGGGCGAAAGCTACCAGTTGGAGACCAGCGGGCGCTGGATGCAGGTCAATCCTGTCTATGGCGATCCGCTCGAATTTCGCATCGCCGAGGACGGCGAGCTTCATGTGCGGGGTGGCTCGGGGTTCGGCGGCTATTTCCGCAAGCCCGACAAGACCGCTGAGGCCCAGACCAGGGACGGCTGGTATGCGACCGGCGACGCCGTCTCGATGACCGATGATGGAGAGCTCGTGTTCCTCGATCGGGTAAAGGACATGCGGCATCTCTGCAACGGTCACAGCTATCCGCCGCAGTTCATCGAGACTCGTCTGCGCTACAGCCCCTTCATCAAGGATCTGATGATCCTTGGAGACCAGACGCGCCCCTTTGTGGCGGCGTTGATCAATATCGATTTGGAGGTGCTGAGCCGCTGGGTTGAGGAGAACCAGCTCAGCTTCTCAACCTATACCGACCTGTCGCAGAAACCCGAGATCCTCGAACTGATCAGGGCGGAGGTGGAGCGCATCAACATGCTTCTGCCGGAAGGATCGCGGGTCCGGCGTTTCGCGAACTTCCCCAAGGAGCTCGACCCCGACGAGGGCGAATTGACCCGCAGCCGCAAGCTGCGCCGAGCCTTTCTGGAGGAGCGCTACGCCGATCTAGTGGAGGCGATCTACGGCGGGGATGACAGTGTCGATCTGGAAATCGCTGTCACCTATCAAGACGGCCGCCGGGGCGTTCTAAGAGTCCACGTCGCCGTCACCGATGTTGAGGACGCTCCGCACACCGCCCGGAAGCAACACGCCGCGTGAAGGAGTTCACGAAACGATGATCTACGTTATCAACGACATCATCACTGGCGCCCTGATCGGGCTGCTCTATGCTTTGGTCGCGATGGGGTTCGTGGTGATCTATCGCGCCAGCAAAGTGTTCAACTTCGCCCAGGGCGAACTGGTGATCCTGGGCGGTTTCATCGTGTGGTACACGACTTTCGAGCTGGGTCTCGACCTCTGGCTGGCGATCACTCTCTCACTGCTGCTTTCGGCGCTGGCAGGCTACCTGATCGAGCGGATCTTCCTGACCAAACTGATCGGAGAAAGTGTATTCTCCATGGTCATGGTCACCGTGGGGCTGCTGATATTGCTGCGTGGGATTGTGCTACTGCTTTTCGGACCCGCGGTGCGGCCCTTCCCGGTTATCTTCCCTCTGAAGCCGTTGTTCCTGGGAGAGATGCTGATTCCGATGAACCTCCTGATCGGCGGTCTCATCACCATTGTCGCGGCGGTCGGGCTCTCCTGGTTTTTCAATCGGACCCGCGCCGGGCTGCGCATGACGGCGGTGGCCGAGGATCATGTGGTGGCATCGTCTATGGGGATCTCGGTCAAGGGCTCGATCGCCTTCGCCTGGGTCCTGGGCGCGGTTCTCTCCACGGTGGGTGCGATGATCTTCCTGAGCGGCAAGTCGCTTACCTTTCTCGCCTCTGAAATTGGCTTCGCCGCGCTTCCTGTTGCGCTGTTTGCCGGGCTCGAATCCATCGGCGGACTAATCCTTGCCGGCGTGATCGTGGGCGTGGCACAAAGCTTGGCCACCAACTATCTCGATCCGCTGGTCGGCGGTGCGCTCGGTACTGTCGTGCCCTACCTCATTATGCTGGGCATCCTGCTGGTCCGGCCAACCGGACTGTTCGGCTGGCGCACCATCGAGAGGGTCTGAGCGATGGATCCTTCCGGCATCTTCGCCACCAGCTACCGCGCCGACCGGCGGCTGGTCCGCACCCGCTGGCAAGCGCTCTCGCTCATCCTATTCATCGCGGTGCTGCTGGCGGCGCCCTATCTGGTGGGGCCGCGGATCGTCGCCATCCTCAACATCATGTACATCAGCGCGGTGGTCGCCGTTGGGCTTCAGATCTGCACCGGCTATGCCGGTCAGATCAACCTCGGCCAGGCGGCCTTCATGGGGGTTGGCGCCTATACGGCTGCGATCCTGGCCGAGAAGACCGGGCTAAGCTTCCTTCTGACAATCCCCATCGCCGGTTTCGCAGCGGCTGTCTTCGGATTCCTCTTCGGGCTGACGGCGGCGCGGATCAAGGGCTTCTACTTGGCGCTCACCACCATCGCGGCGCAATTCATCTTCCATTTCGCGGTACTCAATTTGCCCTCGTCCTGGCTGGGGGGATCGAACGGGGTGACCGTGCCGCCGGCCACGCTTTTCGGATTGCGGATCGTGAGCGAAGGCGCGCAGTACTACCTTATGCTGTTCGTTGCCGCGATCATGGTGGCCGGCGCCTTCGGAATCGTCCGCTCGCGCTTCGGGCGTGCCTTCGTGGCGGTCCGCGACGACGACGTGGCCGCCGGCATCATGGGCATCAATGTCGCCGCCACCAAGGCCAACGCCTTCCTGATCGGCGCATTCTACGCCGGGGTGGGCGGCGGGCTCTGGGCCTACCTGATTCGCTTCGTCGGCGTGGATCAGTTCACCCTGTTCAACTCGGTGTTCTTCATAGCGATGATCATCGTTGGCGGCATGGGCTCTATCGTCGGTGCGCTCATCGGCGTCTTCGTGATCCGCGTGATTCAGGAGATCATCGCAACCGTTGGGCCGAATATTGCAGAGAGCGTCACCTTCCTCGGGGGCGACATCGTCTTCGCGGGAATGAACGTGATCCTGGGAGGAGTCATCGCCCTCTTCATGATCCTCGAGCCCAAGGGACTGATGCATCGCTGGACCATCCTGAAATCGTCTTACCGCATCTGGCCGTTCCCCTATTGACCAGGGCCGGCCCTCAACTGGGAGGAAGAAAATGACAATGTCCTTGAAATCGATGCGCCGCGCTCTTCTTGCGGCGGGCGCAATGGCGCTGGCCTCGGCACTGCCGCTGAAGGCGCAGGAGGAAACTCGCTACAACGTGGCTCTCCTGTCGGACTTCTCGGGGCCTTATGCCGACATCATGCCGATCCTCGCGGCGGGGCGCGAGAAGGTGATCGACTGGTGGAACGCCACCCGCGGCGCGCAACTGGGTGTGACGCTGAACTACAAGAACTACGAGACCCGCTATGACGCCGCCCAGGTGGCAAGCCTGTGGCCCGGCATAAAGTCCGAACTCGAGCCCATCGCGGTAATCGGCCTCGGCGGCCCCGACGTCGCAGCACTGTCCGAGCGCCTGCCCGAGGACAAGATCCCGATGTTCATGGCCACCGCCGCGTACGGCTATGCGTGGAAACCGGACTCCTGGATTTTCAATCCCCGTCCCACCTACTCACACGAGAGCGCGGGCTTCCTGTACTGGCTGCGCCAGAAGCGGGGCGGTGATGGCCCTATCAAGGCAGCGATTATGGCCTCGGAGGCCTCGCCGGCCTATGTGGACATGGCCAAGGGCCTGGAGAAATACGCCGAAGAGCACCCCGACGAGATCGAACTGGTTGAGGTGATCTACACGGAAGTGCAGCCGACCGATCTGACGGCGCAGATGCGCCGCGTGGCACGCTCGGGCGCCGACGCCCTGATCATCCAGACCAACACCTCGATCGTGGTTGCCGCGAAGCGCGGCCTGCAGGCCAATGGCGCCGATGTGCCGATCATGATGAGTTCGCACAATGGCCTTCCCGCCTCGGGCAAAGCCCTGGGCGGCCTCGAACAGCTTGAAGGCGACTACGAAGCCTACGGCATGGCCATCGCGGCCGACGAGGATACGCCGCCCCGCCAGTTCTACCAGACCCTGTCCGACAGTTACGGCCTGAAGGCACCGTGGAACGTAGTGACTGCCATGGGCATCTCCCAAGGGCTTTTTGCCGTTACGGTGATCGAACATGCGATAGAAGCCAACGGTCCCGAGGGCCTGACCGGCGAGAAGGTGCGCGAGGCGCTTTTCGCAGAACCGATCACTACAGAAGAAACCCACGGTTTCCTTCCCACGCTGTCCTTCACGCCTGAGGCGCCCTTCCCCCTGAAGGGACTTCAGGTCAACGTCGGCAGCGTGCGCGACGGCAAAATCGTGGTCGAGGCCACCGGGGCCGCCATCCCCAACGTCGAGAAGTGGTGAGACCTGCCTGGCACCGCCGCTCGTGGTGCCCGGCCTTATCCTAAGAACGGGGCAGGCGGCCGATGCTGGAACTTCACAATGTAGAGGTTACCTATTCCGATGTCATCCTTGCGCTGAAGGGCGTTTCCCTCAGCCTTCGGGAAGGGCAGTGCGTCGCGCTCCTTGGCGGCAACGGCGCCGGCAAGAGCACGATCCTCAAGGCAATCTCGGGCACGCTGAAATCCGAAGACGGAAAGGTGTCGGCCGGAGCGATCACCCTCGAGGGCACTCCGATCCATAACCTGGAAGCTTCGGAGGTTGTGCGGCGCGGCCTCATCCACGTGATGGAAGGCCGCCGCGTGCTGCGCCACATGACAGCGGAGCAGAACCTGATTGTCGGGGGACACATGGTGCCTGACCGGGCCGAGCTGAAGCGACGGCTCGATCACGTCTACACGCTGATGCCGCGCCTCGCTAACCTGAAGTCCCGCACGGCGGGCTTCATGTCGGGCGGCGAACAGCAGCTCCTTCTGATCGGCCGCGCGATGATGGCCCGGCCTAAGATCATCGCCATCGATGAGCCTTCGCTCGGCCTCGCTCCGCTGATGATCCACGACGTCTACGAGGTGCTGAGCCGGCTGAAGGAGGAGGGCACGACCTTCTTTTTGGTTGAGCAGAACAGCGCCGCGGGGCTGGGACTGGCCGACTACGCCTATGTGCTGGAGAACGGCCGGGTGGTTCTCGACGGGCGCGCCGACAAGCTGGCCCAGAACGAGGACGTGAAGGAATTCTACCTCGGCGTGACCGCCTCAGGCGAACGCAAGAGCTATCGCGACGTCAAGCACTACCGCCGGCGCAAGCGCTGGCTCGGATGATGAACAGGGGGAGGCATGAAACACATTCTCGACCTCAAGGGACGGACAGCGCTGGTGACCGGCGGTGGACAAGGCGTGGGGCGCCAGGTCGCCCTCTATCTGGCGCAGTACGGCGCCAGCGCCGTTGTGATCAACGATTTCCACGCCGACCGCGCCGAAGCGGTGGCATCCGAGGTAGCGGCGCTCGGTGCGAAGGCGCTGCCCCTGGCCTTCGACGTCTCCGATTTCGAGGCCGTCGGCGGCGCGTTCGCCAGGGTGCGTGAGGCGCTGGGCGGGGTCGACATCCTGGTGAACAACGCCGGCAATGCAGGCCCGACCTCGCGCCTCGACGATTTGGTTCCTTTCTGGGAATCCGGTCCCGACGAGTGGCGACGCTGGTTGGCCACCAACTTAGACGGCGTGCTCAACTGCACCCGCCACGCCATGCCCGGCATGATCAAGGGCGGTTACGGTCGGATTGTCACCGTGATCTCGGACGCCGGCCGCGTCGGCGAGCCGCACCTGGCTGTCTATTCCGGTGCCAAGGCCGGCGCTGCGGGCTTCATGCGCGCCATCGCCAAAGCCGGCGGCCGCTTCGGGATCACCGCCAACTGCGTTGCCCTCGGCGGCACACGGACCCCCGCGGTGACCGATCTGATCCCCGACGAGGCCGCTGAGAAAAAGGTCCTTTCGCAATACCTGATCCGTCGCCTCGGTGAACCGGAGGATCCGGCGGGCCTGATCCTCTTCCTCTGCTCGGACGCGGCGAGCTGGATCACCGGCCAGACCTATCCGGTCAACGGGGGATACTCGTTTGCGGTCTGACCCAGGGAAGGCGGGCCACTATCCGCGGCCCCGCCCCAGAACGCCGTCGGTATCGGCCCCAAGCTCGGGAGCCGGGCTACTTGGGCTGCTCCCGAACCCGTCGAACTTCAGAGGCTGAACCAGATGTGTCTCGCTCCCCCCGTCCGGCAGCGCCAGGGTCCGCAGCAGTCCGCGGGCGCGAACATGCGGATCGGCGAGGGTCTCGGTCAGGCTGTTGACCGGGCCCCAGGGCACGCCGGCCTTGTCGAACAGGAGGCCCCACGCGTCGCGCGCCCGGGTGACGATCACTGCGGCGATATCCTCGCGCAGCGCGTCTTTTCGTGCTGCGCGGTCGCGGCCCTTCAGGCCGGCGAGCTTCGGCCTGCCGATCACCTCGCAGAAGGGGCGCCAGAACCAATCCTCATGCGCGATCGAAAGCGTTATGAGCTTGCCGTCGCCGCAGGTGAAGACGCCATAGGCCGGCTCGGCGATGAAGTTGCCCAGGGGAGTGCCGTTGGCCTCGGGTACCAGGAAGGCGGTGAGCATCGAAACCACGGCATCCGACATCGAAACGTCCACGTAGCGCCCCCGCCCCGTCCGCCGGGCCGAGATCGTGGCCGAGAGGACCGCGATGGCCGCGAACAGTGCCGCGCCTATATCGGCCAGGGGAACTCGCGGCACTTCGCCTGGCAGGCCCGCGTTGGCCTGCCCGGCCAGAAGCCCGCCCACGCCCTCGTAGCTCAGATCATGGCCGGCCCGGTCGCGATAGGGCCCGTCCTGCCCGTATCCCGAGATCGACACGTAGACGAGGCGCGGATTGACCTTGCGCATCTCCTCGAACCCTGCCCCGAGAGCGGCGAGCTTGCCGGGGCGAAACCCCTCAACGATAACGTCTGTCTCCGCGGCCAATCCGCGGAACCGCCCCAGCTCTTGGGGTACCTTAAGGTCCAGGGCCACGCTCTTCTTGCCCCGGTTCAGCGCCTTGAACAGCGGCGTGAACTGCCGCGCCGGGTCGCCCATGCCCGGCCGCTCCACCATGATCACCTCGGCGCCCATGTCCGACAGCAGCATCGTGGCATAGGGCCCCGGAAACTGCTCGGCCAGACTCAGGATCCTCAGCCCTTCGAGCGGTGCGTTGCTCATCGCCGCCTCCCATCCTTGTTCCGCCCGCGTGCGGGCCCCTCATTCCACCGCGCGCGGCGCCGGAGATCAACCCCAAAAATCACCATTTTTTGCAATGTCTTCAGGAGGTTATGTTGACTGAAGATCGAAAGACCGTGTCGGTCAAACGCGTTGGGCAAACCCAGTGGATCACCTTTCGGCGCAGCGAGCAGATGAACGCGATGTCGATGCAGATGCTCGACGAGATGGCCGGGGCGCTTGTCCAGGCGATGACCGATGACGAGGTGCGCGCGGTGGCGCTCACCGGTTCGGGCCGCGTCTTCTGCGCCGGAGCCGATCTCAAGGAGGTGAGCGAGGCCGAGTTGAAGCCGGGCGAGCCGGATCTGCTCGATCGCGTGGATCACGCTTTCGGACTCATCCGCAGCGGCCCCAAGCCGGTGATCGCCGCGGTTAACGGCCTGACCCTGGCGGGCGGCCTGGAAATGGTGATGGCCTGCGATCTGGTGTTCGCAGCCGAAAGCGCGAAGCTCGGCGACGCCCATTCCAACTTCGGCGTCTTCCCCGGAGCCGGCGGCGCCGCCATTCTGCCGCGCCGGATCGGGCTCAACCGCGCCAAGTACCTCTTGTTCTCGGGCGAACACGTCTCGGCCCGCGAGATGATGGACTGGGGGCTTGTGAACAAGGTCGTGCCCGATGACGAGCTACGCGACACGGTGCAGGCCTTCACTGACAAACTTGCCGAGAAGAGCCCCGCCGTGCTGCGGCGGATGAAGGCCGTGGCGAACCGGGCGATGAACGTGGACGAGCCCGCCGCCCTGGCCGAGGAAATGCTGAACCTGCGTGCGCACATGCGCTCGTGGGACATCCGGGAAGGGCTCGCGGCCTTTGCCGAGAAACGCAAACCGCAATTCAGGGGCTACTGAGCCCGGAGGGAAGTACGATGCAGGATATTTACGTGGTTGGCGTCGGGATGACGCCGTTCGGAAAGTTCCGCGACAAGTCGGTCAAGGACATGACGTGCGAAGCCGTCAATGCGGCGCTCGAAGATGCCGGGCTCGCGGCCAACCGGATCGAGGGCGCCTTCTTCTCCAACGCCGTCCAAGGCCACATGGAACGCCAGCACATGATCCGCGGCGAGATCGCGCTACGCGAGATGGGTATCCAGGGTATCCCGGTCGTCAACGTCGAGAATGCCTGTGCCAGCGCCTCGACCGCGTTCAAGCTGGCGATCGACTTCCTCAAGGCGGCCAATGGCGATTGCTGCCTCGCGGTCGGCGCCGAGAAGATGTATTCCGACGACCGGGCGCTGATGTTCTCGGCCTTCGACAGCGGCTGGGATGTTAGCAACGGCGAAGAGGTCGCGCAGCGCCTGGCCGATCTGGGCGCTGGGGTCGAGGAACCCGAAGGCTCGAAATCGCCCAAGCCTTACAGCGTGTTCATGGATGTCTATGCCGGCTTCGCGCGGCTGCACATGAAGACCTTCGGCACAACGCAGGAACAATTCGCCGCCGTCGCCGCAAAGAACCATGCGCATTCCGCGCATAACCCGCTGGCCCAGTACCGTGATTCCATGAGCATTGAACAGGTTCTGGCCGCGCCGCCCATTTCCTACCCGCTGACCCTGCCGATGTGCGCCCCGATCTCCGATGGCGCGGCGGCAGCCCTGCTGTGCACCGGCGAGGGACTCAAGCGGCTGGGTCTCGATCCAGCGCGTGCGATCAAGGTCAAGGCGGCGATCCTGCGGTCCGGCACCGACCGTCCGCCCGAGGACTTCAAGAACCACCTGACCCGCCTTGCCGCGCTTCAGGCCTATGAACAGGCCGGACTTGGCCCGGAGGACATGTCCGTTGCCGAGGTGCATGACGCAACCGCCGTGGGCGAAGTTATCCAGATCGAGAACCTCGGGTTTGTCGAATTCGGAGAGGGCGGCCCGGCCAGCCTGCGCGGCGAGACGAAGATCGGCGGGCGCATCCCGGTGAACCCCTCGGGGGGGCTCGAATCCAAGGGCCACCCGGTCGGGGCCACCGGGATCGGGCAGATTTTCGAACTGGTCACGCAGCTGCGCGGGGAGGCCGGCGCGCGTCAGGTCGAGGGCGCGCAGAACGCAATCGCCGAAAACGGTGGCGGATTGCACGGAGTCGAGGAAGCCACCGCCTGCGTCACCATTCTGGGCCGCTAACACAGGTAGACAACAATGGAAAACGTGATCGCCGCCGCTCAGGCAATCTATACCGACGACCAGCGCATGTTGCTGGAGAACTTCCGCAAGATGGCCGGGGCCGAATTCGCCCCGCTGACGGAGAAATACGAAGCTCTGGGCCATCCGCCGGACGCGGACACGCTGAAAGGCTTGTTCGCCAAGGTCGAAGAGTTCGGACTGATCAGCGGCTTGATCCCCGAGGAAGATGGCGGCGCAGGCATGGACCGGATGAGCTACGGTATTCTGTATGAGGAACTGGCGCGCATCTGGCCCGACCTGGCGATCGCCGTTCTGATCCAGGGCCATGCCGCCTTCGCCCTCAGCCTTCTGGGCAGTCCCGAGCAGAAGGAGATTTATCTAAAGCCGCTTCTGCGCAGCGAGCGCATCGCCTGCACCTGCATCTCCGAGCCAGAGGTGGGCTCGAACGTACGCGAGGTGAAGTGTCGGGGCACGCGCGAGGGCGAAAAAATCTTCATCAGTGGTCAAAAGTTGTGGATCTCGAACGGTGCACAGTCGGATTTCGCCATCGTGGTCTGCAATCTGGACGGCGGTATATCGATGGTGATCGTTGACCGCGACGCCGGCAAGTACGAAAGCCGCGAACTGCGCAAGCTGGGCCTGGTGGGCGCCTCGACTTGCGAACTCTTCTTCGACCGCGCCGAAACCACTTCGGACCACGTGCTGGGCCAGCCGGGCAGTGGGCTCTTCCAAACACTGAAGTTGTTCGAGAGCGCGCGAGTCTTCGTAGGCCTCACCAGCATCGGGATCGGCCAGGCGGCTCTGGAATGCGCGGTGACCTATGCGAAGGACCGCCACCAGCACGGCAAGCCGATCGCCGGGCATCAGTTGATCCAGGGCTACCTGGCCGACATGGCCACCCAGCTCGACGCTGCTCGGCTTCTCTGCCAGCGCGGGTTGAAGCTTCTTGATCTTGGCGTCCGCTGCGACACTCAGACCTCGATGGCAAAGTGGTACGCCACAGAGATGGCTGTTGAGATCACCGGGAAGGCGGTGCAAATCCACGGCGGTAACGGGATCACCAAGGAATTCCCGGTAGAACGGCACTTCCGCAATGCCAAGGTGATGCCGATCCCCGATGGCACCACGGAAATCCAGAAGCTGGTGATCGGACGCAACCTCACCGGCGTCGGTGCGTTCTGATCCGGTGCCTGACAGGGGCTGCTGGCGGCCCGAAGCCCAGCCGAATAGCGCTTTCGGGTATCGACCATCGCACTGCGGTTCGAGTGGACAGCAATCCTGGGGTTGCAATCCGAGGGCTATGTAGCCGTAAATCGAGAAGTCGGCCACTCCAGGCGGATCCTCATAAGAGCCTCTCGCCGTGGACGGCGAGAACGTCTATCCGGCCGAAATCGAGCGGGTGCTGCTGGCGCATCCGCAGGTGATCGATGCCGCCGTCGTAAAGGCCGGGGACCTGCGCTGGGGCGAACGCCCGGTGGCCTTCGTGGCACGGCACGTCGACGGCCCCGATGCCGACGAGCTGATGCGGCTTTGCCGCGAGCAACTGGCCGGCTATAAGCGGCCACGCGAGATCCGCTTCATCGCTTGCGAAGACTTCCCGCGCTCGACCAGCGGCAAGATCCAGCGCCACGTCCTGGAGACCTGGATCGAGCGCGAGGCCAGCTGAGGCCTGCCTCGACTGCGCCTATCCGCTGACACCCGTCCGTCCGAAACAGCGCCATCAGCGTACCGGTCATCGTCGCGACCAGCTTCTCCGCCTCGCCCTTCAGCGTATGGGCGCGCGCCTCGCAGATGTGAGGGTGCTACCCGGCTTGACCACCTCGGCCTGGAAGCGGAAGCGCTCGCCGTCGGCTGGGTTGAGGAGGTTGATTTTGAACTCCACGGTCAGCACCGCCGCTTCGGCCGGCATCAGCGAAAAGGCGGCGTAGCCGCAAGCGCTGTCGAGCGCTGTCGAGACGATGCCGGCGTGAACGAAGCCGTGCTGCTGGGTCAGCACGTCGTTGTGCGCCATCTCCAGAACGATGCGCCCGGGCGACAGGTCGGCAATGGTGATGCCCAGCGTGTGCATCACCTTCTGGCGTCCGAAACTGTCGCGCACGCGTGCGTCGAAATCGGGGTTCTTCGGCTCGAAACCGGGCATGGCCTGTCTCCTCCTCGTCAGGGATCGATGACCAGTCTTAGGCGGGTTTCGAGTCCCTGATCTTGGAAGAAACGGCCAGAGGGCCGCGCGCGGGCAAGGCGGCGGAGCACGCCCGGTGGGGCGCCGGCGAAGGCGCGGCAGGCGGCCGACATGTGCGACTGGTCGTAGTATCCTACATCGAGCGCCAGTTCGCTTAACGCCTGATCGCGCGCAGCAAGGCCGTCCAGCAGGGTCCGGAAACGCCGGGTGGCGGCGAGCCGCCGTCGCGACATGCCGGTGACCGCGCGGACGCAACGCCGTTCACTTCGCGCGCTGGCGGCGGCGGAGTGGCTGCCGGAGAAGATCAGGTCGCAGGCGAGCTGGTCGAGTGCCGCAACAAGCGGCGCCCAGGCCTCACCCTTCCCCGCCATTGCCAGAAGAGCAAGGGTCAGCGCGTCCAGTTTACCTTCGGAGGGGAGAAGGTGGGGCGCGGCGTCGAGGCGCATTCCGGCGATCGCGCCCTCGAAGGGCGCGCGGCGCGGGCTGAAGGCGAGGCGGGGCGGTGCGAGGTCGAGGCGCGGGCGGGGGCCGCGATCGGCTCCGCCGCGCAGCGTCAGGGAAAGCGTAAAGAGATCGGTGGCGAAGCGGCCGGTGCCGGGACCCGACAAGAGGCCGCAATCGCAGTAGACGAAGAAATGGTCGATCTGGGCGGGGGCCCCGGCCGGCGGCGCGAGCTCGAGATAAAGCGGCCCGGGCGCCGCCTTATCCGACGTAGGCATGCCTGTTCCCGGCCACAAAGTCGCGGAAGCGGCGCGCCGGGCGGCCGAGCACCTCGCTGACCGTGGTCTCAATGCCGGCGAGATAGCCCTTGGCTGCGAGCGAGGCCAACTCCACCATGGCGGCGGCGACGTCGGGGTGCATGCCGTTCGCAATCATGTGCGCCTTGGCCTGATTCGGCGGCAAGGAGGCGCATGTCACCGCGCGGCCTGTCGCCTCGCTGAGGAGAGAGGCGATCTCCTCGCCGGTCAACGCCTCCGCGCCCGTCAGGCCATAGGCCTTGCCAGCATGGCCCGCGCCAAGCAGCGCCTCGACCGCCACATCGGCGATGTCACGGGCGTCGACCCACGCCACCGGCCCACCCAGATCGTCATAATAGACGCCATCGGAGGACGATGTTTTCAGCCTGCCACAGAAGGTTTTGCATGAAATAGGTGGGCTGAACCAAGGTCCAGTCCATGCCGCTGTCCTTCAGCAGTTCCTGGCTTTCGGAATGCCACATGCCGAAGGTCAGCCGCGCCCTGGGCGAAGCACCGAGTCCGGTGGACATGACCACATGTCGCACGCCCGCCGCCTTGGCCGCGGCGATGGCATTGGCCAGCGGCGCATGTCCTGATGCGGCGGCGTCACGAGATAGGCCTTCTCCGCTCCTTGGCAGGCGCGTTCCAAAGCGTCGCGGTCGCCGAAATCCGCCACGGCGGCATCGCAACCCTTCGCCACCAACGCCGCAGCCTTCGCAGGCTGGCCGGTGACGGCACGCAGCTTCGCGCCCCTGGTGAGAAGCGCTTCGACCAGTGGCGCGCCGGTGGTGCCCGTGGCTCCGAAGACCGTGATCATGGCTTGTCCTTTCTCAGGGCCGCGATGGCCTCCATCGTTTCGGGATTGCTGATCGAGGAGAGGTCGCCCGGATCCTCGTCCAGGAAGGCGGCGCGCACGATCCGGCGCATCGTCTTCATGCTGCGGGTCTTGGGCAGCGCCTCGACGAAATGGATCTCGCTCGGGCGGAAGGGCCGCGAAACCACCTGGTCGACGCGGTCCTTGAGCTGCTCGACGAGCCTGTCATCGGGCGTCACACCGGGCGCCGTGACGCAGATGCAAATCACCGTTGTACCCTTTATGGGGTGGGGGACGGGTATCGCCGCTGCATCCAGAACTTTCCCGGTTTCGGTCAGCGCCGCCTCGATCTCCGGTGGCCCGATGCGCTTGCCGGCAATGTTCAGCGTGTCGTCGGAACGGCCGAGGATAAACCAGGTGCCGTCCGGATCGCGCCGCGCCCAGTCGCCATGGCGCCAGATGCCGGAAAACGTGGACCAGTAGGTGTCGAGATAGCGCTTTTTGTCGCCCCAGATCGTCGGCGTCAGCCCCATCGGCGGCCGGGTGACGACCAATTCGCCGACCTCGCCCGGCGCAGCCTCGCTGCCGTCCACGCGCAGCACCTTGGCACCGACGCCCAGCGCCTGACCCGAAAAGCCACCCGGCTTCACCTCGTGAAGTACGGTCGAGGTAAGAATTGCGCCGAAGAGCTCGGTTCCACCCGAAATGTTGAGCGGTACCGCGTGGTGCCGGCAGATATGCTCCAGGTGCCAAAGCCAGGCATCGTCGGTCCAGGGCTCTCCGGTCGAGGCGACGATACGCAGTGCGGAAAGATCGTACCCCCGCAGCGGCGCGGGATCCTGCGTCATGAATTGCCGCACCAGCGTTGGTGCAACACCCATATGAGTTACCTCGTTCTCCGCGGCCAGCCGCAGTAGGCGGAAGGGATCGCCCGGCATCGAGGGCGCTCCTTCGGCGAGCACCAACGTGGCGCCCGCAAGCAGCACCGAAATCAGCGTGAGAGGCCCCATCACCCAACCCATGTCCGTCATCCAAACATGCCGATCCTCGGGCTTTAGATCGAGACACAGTAGAAAATCGGCCGTGGCCTTGGCCTGTACGCCCAAATGCGTGTGAACCACGCCCTTGGGCTTGCCGGTCGTGCCCGAGGTGTAGGCGATGAGCAGCGGTGCGTCGGTCTCCACCGGATGCGCCGGCCGCGTCGCGTCGGCCTTAGCGACGGTTTCCCGCCAGTCGAGATCGCGGGCCGGATCGGCCACTGGGCCGCCGAAGCGCCGCAGGCTGAACACGGTATGCACCGAGGGCACCTCCGCCAGGGCCTCGGCCAGGGCGGCCTCCATCCAGACCGGCTTGCCGCGCCGGGGCGTCGCATCCGCAGTCAGCACGGCGACGGCACGGGCGTCGTTCAGGCGGGTGACGATGGCATGCGGCGCAAACCCGGAAAACAGCGGCACCGCCACAGCGCCCAGCCGCGCGATGCCCAGAAGCGCGGCCTCGATTTCGGGGATCATCGGCATGTAGATGCCGACGCCCTGGCTGGGCCTCACGCCACGCGCCGAGAGGGCGGAGGCAACGCGCGCGGCTTCCTCGGCAAGCCGGGAATAGCTCCATTGCTGGCGGCTGCCGTCTTCGCCCACCCAGTCGATTGCGGTCTTGTCGCCGAGCCCCTTCTCGATGTACGCGTCGAGACAGGTTTCGGTGAGGTTCAGTGCGCCGCCGATTCCCCAGCGGACGTTCTCCGGTCCGTCGCCGATCTCGCGCAGACGGTGGTACGGGCGGGCGAACCGAATGCGAGCGAGGTGGAGAACTTGCGTCCAGAACCAATCCGGGTCACTGTCTGCGCGTTCGACCAATTCCTCGTAATTCGCGACGCCACAACGGTCCATGAATGCCGCGAGCGTACTTGTTTCCCTGATGGTTTTGTCGGCCTCGAACATCACGGATCTTCTGATCTAAAAAAAGGGCCGCTCTGAAGAGCGGCCAGTTGGGGAGGAAATCTTGTCATCGTTTGGACCCGGAAAGCACGGCGCGGCCTATCAACCGTGCATCGACAGCCCGCCCGATACGGAAATGATCTGTCCGGTTATGAATCCGGCATCGTCCGAGGCGAGGAAACACACAATCCCGGGATAGTCCGTCGGCTGGGCGAGACGTTTCATGGGGATCGCCCGTTTCAGGCCTTCCGCAATCTTCTCTCCGGCCTCGCCCTTGGCGACTTCCGCGAACAGCGGGGTGTCTGTCGGACCGGGCGCGACCGCGTTGAGCTGAATGCCCTTGCGGGCCAGTTCCCGCGCGACGGTCTTGGTAAAGGAAATGATGCCGCCTTTGCATGCCGAATAGACCGCCTCGCCCGAAGAGCCAACGCGGCCCGCATCCGAACTGATGTTCACGACGCGGCCGGACCCATTCCTTACCATGCCCGGCAGAACAGCATGATGCATGTGAAGGGGGCCGTAGAGGTTGATGTCTATGATCTTCTTCCACAGATCAAGATCGGTCTCGAGGAACGGCTTGATCTCGTCCCATCCGGCATTGTTAACGAGAACGTCGATCGGCCCGCCGGCCTCGAACTCGGCCACTGCGGCGTCCACGGCCTTGCGGTCGGTGATGTCGACGGTGTATGCACGCGCCCTGCCGCCTGCATCTTCGATCGTTCCGACGGTTTGCCGGGCGCCGTCTTCATTGAGGTCGAAAACCGCAACCTCGGCACCTTCCTCGGCGAAGCGGGTAGAGATCGCCCGCCCGATTCCGCTTCCACCACCCGTTACGATTACTCGCTTGCCTTTCAGTCCGCGCATTCCCTTTTCTCCTTTTGCCGGCTCGCAGGCATCCTGGAATGATCGCGCATTCTAACGCTTGTTCGAATTACCTCAACTGTTAAACTGATGTCCAGCGTCGAAAGAGAGAGCCATGGAAGAAATCCTCCCCCATAGCCCCGGCGAGGAGCCGTACGGGAAGTCGGTGCAGACGCGTCGCGCGATCCTCCTGGCGGCGGCGCAGCTGTTTAGCAAAGAGGGGTACAACGCGACCACAATGCGGCGGATCGCCGAGGTGGCGAACCTGGAAGCCGGTAGCATCTACTATCATTTCGGCTCGAAGGATCAGATCCTGGACGAGGTCCTCGATATTGGGGTTAGACAACTCTACGAGCAAATTCGGGGGATCGTCGAACGGTCGGCGGCGGAAGGTGACCCATTCCGGAAAACGTTCGCGCAGCTTGTCGACACTCACCTTTGTTTCCTTTTGAAAGAAAGTGATTTCACTTCGGCGAATATCAGGAACTTCCCTATGCTGTCGGACAAGCGCCGCAGAGCGCATCGTCCCTTGCGAGAGACCTATGCGCAGCTCTGGCGATCATTTTTGCAGCACCATCAGGACGATCTGCGTGGTGACATCTCGGTCACCCTGGTCAGCCAGTTCATCCTCGGAGCTATGAACTGGACAGCGGAATGGTACGACAGCGAACGTTATCCGGTCAGTCTGCTATCGGAACGCTTGTCGAAACTGCTGCTCGACGGCATGTGCACCAAACGTGGCGGAACGGTCAGAAAATCGGTCGAATCTCTTGACCTGACAGATGGACTCGAACCAGCGGGGAAGGCCGAACGAACCCGCCATCAAATCCTTCGCACGGCCGCGCGAATCTTGCGAGAGAGCGGCTACAAGGCCGCTACAATACGACGTGTCGCATCGGAAGCGGGCCTTGAGGCAGGCAGCGTCTACTACCATTTCGGCTCGAAGGAGGAAATTCTCGATGAGGTGCTCGACCTGGGCCTGCGTGATCTCTTGAACGGCGTCAGCCATGCCGCCGCCATATGGCCGAACAAGGAAGATCATAGAAACCGGATCGCGACGGCAATCGCGACGCACATGGCATATTTGTTCCGTGCCAGCGAGTTTACCTCCGCCAACATCCGCATCTATGGGATGCTGCCGGAAGGGATCCGCTCGCGCCATCGGCCTGTTCGACACCAATACGCGAAGGTCTGGGATCGGCTGTTGCGCGAGGCGCAGACGGCCGGAGCCTTGCGCTCCGACATCAAGGTGGTTCCGCTACGGCAGGCCATGCTGGGCGCGCTGAATTGGACGGTCGAATGGTTCGATCCCGGCAAGGGCGACCAACGCGGATACTATACGCTTTCAGCTTTCACGGATCTGCTCATCAAAATGCTGCTGGACGGTATTTCGGCCAACGGCTCAGCCCCGAAGATCACATAATCGGGGCGCGACGAGAAGCAGGCTTCAGACCATCAGAAAATGATACAACCCATCGGCTACCGGCCGGGAGCCGTCATCCTGCCAACAGACCGCCCGCACGCTTGCCATGCGCTTGCCCCTGCGCTTCACGGTGGCCTCGGTGATGAGGGGCCCTTTGACCGCCGGGCGCAAGTAGTCAACCGTCAGATTGATCGGTTTGGGTAGCCGCAGATCGGGACCATGGCTTACGCTGATCGCGGCGACCGCCTCCATGAAGCTCGCGATGATGCCGCCATGGTAGTATTCCATGATCGGATTTCCGATCAGTCGTTCGGCGAACGGCATCATCGCGGCCGCATGCGTTTCAGCAAGCTCGGTGATCGTGAAGTCGAGAAACTGGAAGAACGGTACTTTCCTGAGCTGCTGAGTTGCGAGATCCGGCGTCATTTGGAGGACCTGCTTTGCGTCATCGCTTCGAAAATGCTGACCTCGCCCCGTGTGAGTGCAAAACTGGCGGCGCCACGGGCCACTTCGGCCTGATCCGGCTCATCGAACCAGATCCTGCCCGAATTGAACGCGATATGCCGGGTCTGTCGAATGCATTCTGCGCGCACCATGACGTCGGCCCGCGATTTCGCCGGGCGCAGATAGTCGACGCGGAGGTCGAGTGTCGCCATGCTGCTGATCCCGTCGATCGCCACGAAATTCGCTAGTCCGAACACGCTGTCGAGAAGGGCCGTCAACACCCCGCCATGCAGCAGGGTTTTGTCCTCGTCGCCGCAGAAGGAGGGGTTGAACGGCATCCTGACCAGAACGCCATCAATCGCCACCTTTTCCATCTTCAGGTTCATCTCGGAAATCAGACCACGTCCGCGATGGTTCCACATCCTGGCGATCTGATCGAGTTTCTTCCGGTCCGGGTGAGTCAACTGTAAGGCCGATCTGTCAGTCGCCAAAGAATGCAGGTTTTCGTTTCTGGATGAACGCGGCAAGAGCTTCGTGGTGGTCCTTGGTCTGGTGCATCAGTGCCTGGTAGGCGGCGGCGGTATTCAGGAAATCCGGCAGATCCATGCGTTCGGCATTGCGCATCAGCCGCTTGGCGACGCGAACCGCGCGGGGCGGCTTGGCGGCAATCACCGCCGCACGCTCCCGCGCCCGCGCCATCAGATCGCCATGCGGCGCCACCTCAAGCACCATTCCTAGTTCCAGCGCCTCTTCGGCCCCGACCATCCGCCCGGTGAACGTCAGTTCGGCCGCTTTCTGGTGACCGAGCCGCCGCAGGAGGAACCAGGTACCTGCGTCGCCAGGAATGATTCCGAGGTTCAAGAACACCTCGCCGAATTTCGCCTTCTCCGACGCGATGCGCATGTCACACATCATCGTCAGGTCGCAGCCCGCGCCCACGGCCGGGCCGTTGACAGCCGCGATCGTAGGTATGTCGAGATTGTAGAGCGCGAGCGGTATCCGCTGAATGCCGGTGATGTAGCTGTCCGCCGCGGCCAGCGGATTCTTGCGGAACACGCTTTCGGGGTCCGACATTTCCTTGATGTCGCCGCCGGCGCAGAAGGCCGGGTCCGCGCCGGTCAGGATCATGACGCTCACGCCGGGATCGCGCTGAGCCCGGTCGAACGCGTCGAGCAGCCCCGCGATCATCTCGTTGCCGGTGACGGGATTGCGCCTGTCGGGGTCGTTGAGCGTCACCGTTGCGATGCGATCGGCAATCTCGAGCAGGACGACGGGTTCACTCATTCTTTCCGTCCCCCCGCTGCCGCCCCTGGAACATGTCAGGATGGATCATGTCGCGGGCGTCGTGGCCCATGTGCAGGGTTTCTCCCCCGTCCACATACACATCTTCGCCGGTAATGAAGGAACCGAGCCTGGAGGCAAGAAAAACGATTGTCCCTGCGACGTCTTCCGCCACGCCCATGCGGCCAAGAACTGACCGGTTTAGTTCGTGCCATTTCTCCGGCGGTATCGGGTAGCGGCCGAGCGCCTCTGTCTTAATCGTACCGGGAGCGACGCAGTTCAGGCGGATGCCGTATTCACCCCATTCTGCGGCGAGCGTCTTCATCAAGCCTGTGACGCCTGCGCGCGCGGCAACGGTATGGGCGAAGCCTGTCAGGGCGGTGCGAGTCGAGATCGCGGTTACGAATACGATCGAGCCGCCGTTCTCGAACATGAAGTGGTCGGCGGCGGCGCGCGTCATCTGCCACGAGCCGATCAGATTGTTGCGGATAACCGCCTCGAACCCTTTGTTGGTGATGTCACGGGCGGCGGCGATATACTGGCCGCCGGCGTTGTTCACAAGCACGTCGAGCCGACCGTAGTGAGCTTTGATCTTCAGCATTGCCGCCTCGACGCTCTTCTCGTCGCGGGTGTCGCCCGGCACGACGAAGGCTTCGCCGCCCATCGCTCGGATCATCTCGGCGGTTTCCTGAAGCGGCTCCTTGCGACGCGCGAAAAGCGCCAGTCTGGCCCCGCAGGAAGCCATTTCGAGCGCTGTGGCACGGCCCATGCCGGAGCCCGAGCCGGTCACGAGAGCCACCTGGCCTGCCATGAGATCCGGGGCGTAACGGCTCTGCACTTGTTTTTCTGCCATGTACCGGGCCTCAGTTCTTCAGAAGTTCGCCGGAGATGATGAGCTTGCGCACCTCCTGCGTGCCCGCGCCCACTTCGAGTACCCGGCCCGTCCGATAGAGGCGGTTGACCTCGGTATCGCGCATGTAGCCCGATCCGCCGTGAATCTGCACCGCGCGATCCAGCACGAAGGAGGTCGCTGCCGCAGCCTTGAAGATAGCCGCGGCCGTCAGCTTGTGGATCTCGCCGCGCCCGCCTTCGCCTTCTTCCAGACCCTCGCACATGGCGGCGGTGCGCAGCGACAGGCTTCGCGCGGCCTCGATCGCGGTATACATCTCGGCCAGCATGGCCTGCACCATCTGGAAACTGGCGATCGGCTTGCCGAACTGCTGGCGCGTCTTGGCATAGTCGATCGATATCTCCAATGCCCGGCGCGCGATGCCGATGGCGTTGAAGCAGACGATGGCGCGTTCAAGATCGAGCCCCGACATGGTCACTGCCACACCGCCGTCCAGGTTGCCCACCATGTTTGCCGCCGGCACCCGGCAATCCTCGAACACCAACTCGCCCGTGGGCGAGCCGCGGAACCCCATCTTGTTGAGCTTCTGCGCCACCTTGAAGCCCGGCGTGTCGGTCTCGACGATGAAGGCGGAAATTCCCTTGGCGCCCTTCTCGGGCGAGGTCTTGGCATAGACCAGCACGATATCGGCGATCGGGCCGTTGGTGATATAGATCTTGGAGCCGTTGAGCACGTAGTGGTCGCCGTCCTTCCGGGCGGTCGTCCGCATCGAACCGAGCGCATCCGATCCCGCGCCCGGCTCCGTCAGGCCAAGGGCGCCGATCAGCGAGCCGTCGCAGAGGCCCGGCAGGTACTTCCGCCGCAGATCGTCATTGGCGTTACGGTAGATGTTGTTGACGCAAAGATTGTCATGGGCCGCGTGGCTCAGCCCGATCGCCGCCGAGGCGCGCGACAATTCCTCGGTGATGATGCAGGCCGAGGTGAAATCGAGCCCCGCACCGCCGAATTCAGGCGCTACGTTGAGGCCCAGATAGCCCATCTCGCCCAGCTTGGGAAAGATGGAGGGCGATAGGTCGTCGGTGTCGTCCATTTCGGCGTTCAGGTGGTGAAACTCGGAAAAGAAGAACTTGCTGGCCTGATCGGCCAGCGCCTGCTGCTCTTCTGTCAGGTAATGGGTCGGCAGGTCGGGGATGTTGCGCAATCGCTCGTTCATAGCTGGTGTCCTCGCTTAGGCGCGCAGCAGTTCTTCGGCAATGATAATTTTTCGCACCTCGCTGGTGCCTGCACCGATTTCCAGTAGCTTGTTGGCGCGGTAGAGCCGGTTGATCTGGGTATCCTGCATGTAGCCCGAGCCGCCGTGGATATGGCACGCTTCGGTCACCGCCTTGTTGAAAGCTTCGCCAGCGTAAAGGCAGGCGGCGGCGGTGAGCTTATGGATCTCGCCGCGTCCGCCGCCTCCCCTGGGCAGGCCGACGCAAGCCGCGAGCGCGCGATAGCCGAAGGCGCGTGCGGTTTCGACCTCGATATAGATTTCCGCGAGCTTCGACTGCACCATCTGGAAGCTGGCGATCGGCTTGCCGAACTGTTCGCGGATCCTGGCGTAATCGAGCGCCAGCTCCAGAGCCCTTTCGGCCATCCCCACGCAAACCGAAGCGACCATCGCCCGCTCCAGGTCGAGCCCACTCATCACCACCGAAACGCCGCTGTTCTCGGCCCCGATCATGGCCGAGGCGGGCACGCGGCAGTCCTCGAACACCAGCTCGCCCGTGGGCGAGCCACGGAAGCCCATCTTGTCGAGCTTCTGCGCCACCTTGAATCCGGGATTGTCGGTCTCCACGATGAAAGCCGAGATGCCCTTGGCGCCCTTCGCCTTGTCGGTTTTTGCGTAAACCAGGATGACATCCGCGATCGGGCCGTTGGTGATGTAGATCTTCGAGCCGTTGATCACATAATCATTGCCGTCGCGCACGGCGCTGGTGGCCATCGAGCCCAGCGCGTCCGAACCCGCGCCGGGCTCGGTCAGCCCAAGTGCGCCGACCAGCTCGCCCGAGCACAGGCCGGGAACGTATTTCCGCACCTGTTCATCCGAGCCGTTCCTGAGGATGTTGTTGAGGCACAGATTGTCGTGCGCGCCGTGCGAAAGGCCGACTGCCGGGTTCCATTTCGAAATGGTCTCTGACACCAGGGCCTGGGTAAATTCGTTCTGGCCGCTGCCGCCCAGCTCCTCGGGCGCGGTAATGCCCAGCAGCCCGAGCTCGCCCATCTGCCGAAACAAATCCTCGGGCCACCATTCTTCCGCATCCATCTTCTCTTGCAATGGATGAAGAACCTCGCGCGCAACCCGATCCACGTGATCCACGATTTGCCGTTGTTCGGGCGTCAGCGAATAGTTGGCCTTTATGGCCGCGAGCGCGGCCATGTCTGGCCCGGCCTGGACGTTCATTTTTGATCCTCCCGATGGCTGCGCACTTGCCTATTGATCAAAATCAAACATATGTTAGAAAACGTTTCAAGTGGTGTCGAGCTGCGGGTGTCTTTTTTTGGGCATGCGCTTGGGAGGAAAGACGCAAGCTTGCCAGCGGCGGCCAGCCGAATGGACGGGGCGACAGGGAGGTTGCGATGACTGGGCGAACTGTACGCATCGGCTGCGCCTCGGGGTTCTGGGGGGATACGCCTGAGGCGGTTGGCCAACTGATGACGAAAGGCGACATCGATTATCTGGTCTTCGACTATCTTGCCGAGATCACGATGTCGCTGCTTGCACGAGCGCGGGCCAAGTCACCCGAGGCGGGGTTCGCCCCGGATTTCGTCAGCGCGCTAACCCCCTGGCTGGAGGAAATCAAGGCCAAGGGGATCAAGGTTGTCGCCAATGCCGGCGGGGTCAATCCGCGGGGCTGCCGCGACGCGCTGGCCAAGGCGGCGGCGGCGGCGGGCATCGACATTTCGATCGGCGTCGTGCTGGGTGACGATCTGCTGGACCGGTCGGAAGAACTGCGCGACCGCGGCGTGACCGAGATGTTTTCGGGCGCGCCTTTCCCGGCCAAGCCGATGAGCATGAACGCTTATCTCGGTGCGCGACCGATTGCGGCCGCCCTCGATGCGGGTGCCGAGATCGTGGTGACCGGCCGCTGCGCCGACAGCGCGGTGGCGCTTGGGCCGCTGATGCACGAGTTCAGCTGGAAAGACGACGATTGGGACAAGCTCAGCCAGGGCTCGCTGGCTGGCCACCTGATCGAATGCGGCCCGCAGGGCACGGGCGGCAACTTCACCGATTGGCGGGAGGTGCCGGGCTGGGACGACATGGGGATGCCCATCGTCGAGGTCTCCGAGGACGGCAGCTTTGTCATGACCAAGACGCTCGGCACGGGCGGGCTGGTGGTGCCGGCCTCGGTCGGCGAGCAGATGCTCTACGAAATCGGCGATCCGCAGCGCTACGTCCTGCCCGACGTGATCTGCGACTGGTCGCAGGTGACACTGGAGCAGGTGGGGCCCGACCGGGTGATGGTGAAGAGCGCGCGGGGGCTGGGACGCACCGACAGCTACAAGGTGTCGGCCACCCATGCCGACGGCTGGCGGGCGATCACCACGCTGACCCTGGCCGCGATCGACGCGCCTGCCAAGGCCGAACGTGTGGCCGAGGCGATCCTGACCCGCTGCCGCCGCATTTTCCGCGACAAGAACCTGGGCGATTTCCGGCAGGTCAGCGTGGAGGTGCTGGGCGCCGAGGCCGCCTATGGCGCCAACGCCCGCGCCCAGACCCGCGAGGTGGTACTGAAGATCGGCGTGACCCATGATGACCGCGACGCGCTGAACATCTTCGCCGGAGAGATCGCGCCGATGGCCGTCTCCTCCGCGCAGGGGCTGACCGGTTTCTTCGCCGGCCGGCCAAAGGTGCAGCCGGTCGTGCGGCTTTTCTCGTTCCTCCATCCGAAAGCCGACACGCCCGTCACGGTGGAGGCGGCCGGCAAGCCGGTGCCGGTGCAGGTGGCGGCGGAGGCGGTGACGCTTCCCGCGCCCGAGCCGCATCGCGGCGAGGCGGGCAATCCGGGCCCCGATGCGGTGACGGTGCCGCTCGTGGCGCTGGCCTGGGCGCGCTCGGGCGACAAGGGCAACATCGCCAATATCGGCATCATCGCGCGAGAACCCGAATACCTGCCCTATATCCGCGCCGCTCTGACCGAGGAGCGGGTGAAGGAGTATTTCGCGCATGTCTGCGAGGGACCGGTCGAGCGGTTCGAGCTGCCCGGCATTCATGCGCTGAACTTCCTGCTGCACGACTCCCTGGGCGGCGGCGGCATCGCCTCCGTCCGCGTCGATCCCCAGGGCAAGGGCTTCGCACAGATGCTCCTCGATATCGAAATACCTGTGCCGGCCGATGTGGCCGCGCGCGACGGGCTGAACGCCTCGAACCCCAGCTTGAGATGACAAGTCCATGACCATTTCAAAACTTCTGGTCGCCAATCGGGGCGAGATCGCGGCGCGCGTCCTGCGCACCGCCAAGGCACGCGGCCTCGCGACCGCCGTGCTGCGTCATGCATCCGAGCAGGAAGGGCCAGCCCATGCCATCGCGGATGAGGTTGTGACCATCGATGGGCCCACGCCCGTGGCCGCCTATCTCGACATCCCGCAGATTGTCGAGGTGGCAAAACGGATCGGCGCGGACGCGGTGCATCCCGGCTACGGCTTTCTGTCGGAAAACGCCGCCTTCGTGGCCGCGCTGGAAAAAACGGGAGTGACCTTCGTCGGGCCGACCTCCGATGTCATCGACCTGATGGGCGACAAGGTACGCGCACGGGCCTTTGTCGAAGAGCGCGGATTTCCCGTCGCCCCGTCGGCCATCGAGGATGACGGCCCCGCGACCTTTATCGAACGCGCCCGTGCCATGGGCTATCCACTGCTGATCAAGCCTTCGGCAGGCGGCGGCGGCAAAGGAATGCGCGTGGTGCGCGAGGATGCCGCGCTGGAGGCGGAGATCGAGACCGCACGGCGCGAGGGCAAGCGCTATTTCGGAGATGGCCGGCTGTTCGTCGAACGGTATATCGAACGCCCGCGCCATATCGAGGTGCAGGTGATGGGGGACGGGAAGGGCAATGTCGTCCACTTCTGGGAGCGCGAATGCTCGATCCAGCGCCGATTCCAGAAGATCATCGAGGAAACGCCGTCTCCGGCGCTTTCGCCCGAACAACGTCTGGACATCTGCGAAACCGCCGCCGGGATTGCCCGCGCCGTCAACTACCGCGGTGCCGGGACGGTCGAATTCATCTATGCTCAGGACGGTGCCTTCTATTTCCTGGAAATGAACACCCGCCTTCAGGTCGAACATCCCGTGACCGAGATGGTGACGGGCTTCGACCTGGTCGCCGAGCAGCTACGCATTGCGGCGGGAGAGGCGCTGAGCGCCGCCCAGGCCGACATTCCGCAGACGGGTCACTCGATCGAGCTGCGCATCTGCGCCGAGGATGCCACGGCCGATTTCCGCCCCGCGATCGGGACCATCCTGCTGCTGGACGAACCACGGGGCGAGGGGGTTCGTGTGGATAGCGGCATCCTGGAAGGCGTTAAGGTGACGACCGATTTCGACCCGATGCTGTCCAAGCTGATCGTGCATGGGCCGGATCGTGCGCAGGCCATCGCCCGCGCGCGTCACGCGGTGCAAAACTACGTGATCCTCGGCGTGACGACCAATACCGGCTATCTGGATGCGATCCTGGCCCATCCTGATTTCGCGTCGGGCGATGTCTCGACCGGTTTCCTGGCCGAGCAGGCGGATGCACTGACTGCGCCGGGCGAGAATGTGGACGACCTGCTGATGGCGGTCGCGGCCCTGTCGGACGAAAGGCTGGTGGCCGAAGTGATGCAGATATCGGATATGCATCGCAAGATGGGTAGTTGGAGAAACTGATGCGGAGGATATTTCAGATCGGCGGCGAAGAGACCGAATGCTGGCTCGCCCATGACGGCAGCCGGTTTGTACTGAATACCCCCGAGGGCGTGCTGCCCTGCCGATTGGACCCGACAACTTCGCCGGGCGGTTTTGTCTTGCGGGCGAGGGGCCTTGTCCGCGACGTCCGTCTAGCCGCTGGCCCCGAGGCGACATTTGTGCACATGGATGGTCGTACCTACGAGGTCGGGCGGGTCGATCCCGCCGAGCGTCTTGCCGGAAGCGATGGCGGCGCGAGCGACGATCGGCTTGTGGCGCCGATGCCGGGGGTCGTCGTCTCGGTGGCGGTCAAACCGGGAGACATCGTTGCCGCGGGCCAGCCGCTTCTGGTCATCGAAAGCATGAAGCTTGAAACCACCCTTGCCGCGCCGCGCGACGGTGTGGTTGCCGAAATCCCGTTTGCCGCGGGCGACAGTTTCGGGCTGAAGGACGTCCTTGCCCAGCTGGCTCCGGAGGAGGACTGACCATGCGCCGGATCGAAAGCCAGATCGACACGAACGCCCCCGACTACAAGGCAAACTTCGCCGCCATGTCCGCACGGCTGAAGGAGTTTCACGCCCGTCAGCACGCGGCGCGTTTCGAGCGGCCCCAACGGGACAACGACCGCCTAGCACGCCAGAACAAGCTGTGCGTGCGCGAGCGGCTGAAGCTGCTGCTGGACCCCGGCACGCCGTTCCTGGAGTTTTCCACCCTCGCCGCATGTCGCGAATATGACGGGGCGGTGCCCGGTGCCGCCGTGGTGACGGGCATCGGTATCGTACAAGGGCGCGAAGTCGCCATTCATGCCAACGATGCCAGCGTCAAGGGCGGGGCCTGGTATCCGCTGACCGTGAAGAAAATCGTGCGGCTTCTGGATGTCGCGCTGGAGAACCGCCTGCCGGTCATCCACATCTGCGACAGCGCCGGCGGCTTCCTGCCGCTCCAACACGGCGTGTTCCCGGACAGGTATCTGGGCGGTCGGGTGTTTCGCAACCAGGTCAAGCTGAGCCAGGCCAACATCCCCCAGATCGCAGTGGTTGGGGGGCATTGCACCGCAGGCGGCGCCTATGTGCCAACGCTGAGCGATTACAACATCATCATCGAGGGCACAGGCGCCATCTTTCTGGGCGGTCCGCCGCTGGTCAAGGCAGCCACCGGCGAAGTAGTCGGCGTTCAGGAACTTGGCGGGGCAGTTATGCACACCTCGGTCTCGGGCACGGGCGATTATCGCGCTGCAACCGAACAGCACGCCTTTTCTCTGGCACGCGAGATTGTCAGCCAGTGGAAGCGGATGCCCAAGACGATCATCGAGACCGCGCCTTGCGAAGAGCCATACTACGATCCGAAGGAGCTCTATGGGATCATCCCCAAGGATCGGAAAACCCAGTTCGACATGCGCGAGGTGCTGGCGCGGATCGTGGACGGCTCACGCTTTCACGAATACCAGCCCGATTACGGCACCACGCTTGTCTGCGGCTTTGCCCATATATGGGGCTACAAGGTGGGAATCCTGGCCAACAACGGGGTGTTGTTCAACGACAGCTCGCTTAAGGCTGCGCATTTCATGCAACTTTGCAACCAGAACCGCACGCCGCTGGTCTTCTTCCAGAACATCACCGGCTACATGGTGGGCCGCGAGTACGAAGAGCGCGGTATCGCCAAGGACGGCGCCAAGATGCTCATGGCGCAGGGCGGCTCGGTCGTGCCGAAATTCACCGTGATCGCCAATGCCTCGTACGGGGCGGGTAATTACGGCATGTGCGGGCGGGCCTGGGATGCGCGCACGCTTTTCATGTGGCCGCAGGCCGAGATCGGCGTGATGGGTGCCGACCAGGCCGCCAACACCATGGCCGACGTCAAGATCCGGCAGCTTCAACGCGAAGGCAAAGAACTGACCGACGAGGAGATCGCCGCGATCCGAGAACCGGTGCTGGAGCGCTACAAGCGCGACGTGGAGGCCTATACCTCGACCTCCGAGATTTGGGATGACGGCATCCTCGATCCCGTCGACACCAGAAATGCTTTGGCGATGTCGATCTCTGCCGCACTTAATGCTCCGATTGACGATCCGCACTACGGGATATTTCGCCTGTGACACGATAGCCGGTGCGATGAAAACCCATCTCGCTCAAATATGCACGCCTGTGGGATGGAACAGCCACCTTCATAAGCGGCCACGCACGAAAATAATCCGATCGGACAGCTGGCCTGTTCTGCCGCTTCAGGATCTGCCAGTACCGCTGCACATTGATTGGTGTCGCGTTGGGAAGATCAGCGTAAGATTGGCACATCCTTGGGTTCGACGAGCATCTCGATCCTGCGCGCGACGCCGGCGTCCGCCGAATGAGCCGCATCAAAGAATGCCAGCTCGCTCCTTAGGGGCCAACCAACTGCGCCTCTCGCTAGCCTCCTTTATCCATGTCCTGATCTGTGCCCTACGCCGCCTCGGCCTTGCCCAAACGCCGCTGGCTCGGGCCACCGAACCATCCTCCTGGAACTCCTAAAGACCGGCGCACAGGTTCGCGTCTCGGAGCCCGCATCAAGGTGGCGATGGCGTCAGCCTGCCCCCTATGCCGACGTATTTGCCCTGGCGCATGCCCGAATACGCACCGCGCCCCCACTGACGCCGCCGGACCTGAACCTTTCCCGTAACCAGAACAGGAGACGTCGCCGAACAAACACCGCCGCTCACCGCGGCGCCGATGGCGAGTTGTGTGCGTCAAGTTCTGCAAAAGGGCATGGTTGAAGCGGGCATCCGCTTGATCGAGCGCGACGACCACACTGCTTCATTCCCGACTTCCCGAGCCGGACGAGCGCCGCGCGCAAGCGCGGTCAAGGCTGGCCCGCAGGGCCACCGCCGAAGGCGGCGCGGAACGCGGCCTTGACGGCGCGAGCACGGCACTACACTGGCAGTGCCGGGGGAATGAAGCGGTTCAGGCCGCCTGGCGCAGCACCTCCTTCTTGTGTTCGCGCAAATGTTCCATGTTGAGGTAGCGCGTCCCCTCCAGCCAATTCTCGTGCGCCTCCACCGCGAGCGCGCGCACCAGCCGCAGGCAGCTGTCGGCGTTGGGGAAGATGCGCACCACGTGCGTGCGCCGCTTGAGCTCCTGGTTCAGCCGCTCCAGCATGTTGGTCGACTTCATGTGCTTGTGATGGGCGAGCGGCAGGCGGAAGTAGGTCAGCGTCTCCTCGATGTTCGCCTCCACCCAGTCGGTGAGCTTGGGGTATTTACCCTGCCATTTGGCGAGCCACTGGGCGATGTCGCGGCGCACCTCGGCAAGCGCGCGCCGATCGTAGAACCAGCGCAGCTCCATCAGGCAGTCGTCGTCCACCTTGCGCGGCACGTAATCGAGGGCGTTCCTCAGGAAGTGCACGTAGCAGCGCTGCCAGGCCGCCGCCGGCAGGACCTCCCGGATCGCTTGGCGCAGGCCCGGGTGGTCATCGGAGACGACGAACTCGACACCAAAGAGCCCGCGCTCCTTCATCCCCTGCAGGAACTAACGCCAGCTCGAGCCGCTCTCCCGGTTGGCCAGATCCACGCCGATCACCTGCCGCCCGCCCTCGAAATCGATGCCGATCGCAATCAGCACCGCCTGGCTCGTGATGATGCCGCCCTCCCGCACCCGCTCGTAGCGGGCGTCCAGGATCAGGTACGCAAACGCCGTCTTCTCCAGCCGCCGCTCGAAGAACGCCTTCAGCCGCGCGTCCAGCGTCTTGACCACGCCGCTCACCGCCGAGGCCGAGAAGCTGTGCCCGCACAGCTCCTCCGTCACCGCCTTCACCTTGCGCGTCGACACCCCCTGCACGTACATCTCGATCAGCGTCGCAACCAGCGCCTTCTCCGAGCGCTGGTAACGCTCGAACAGCTCGGTGGAGAACCGCCCCTGCCGGTCCTGCGGCACCTTCAGCTCCAGCGTCCCCACCCGGGTGATCAAGCAGCGGCTGTAATAGCCCGACCGATAGCCCAGCCGCTCTCCCGTCCGCTCCCCCTTCTCGGCGCCGAGAACCGCCGTCATCTCCGCTTCCAGCGTCGCCTGCACGATCGCCTCCACCATCGTGCGCAGATAATCGCCGTCCTTCCCCAGAAGCTCTTTAACGTCGACGAGCTCAGTCCTAACCTGTCGATGGGTCATGGTGTGCATCCTTTCCACAGGATCGGTGACCTCAGACATCACCCGCATACCATGACCTCTCGGCCGCAACCTTCAGAACACTATCCGATGGCGCTTGTGTGTGCCCGAATGAGGCCAACCCTCCCTCGTCGTCCTGATAAAAACTATAAGGTGCTTGAACTCTCGACGCAGTGAGAGGATCGCGCTATAGCGGGTCGAACTCAGCCAAGGCGAGCGCAGCGTGCGACCACACAGCCTTTCTCAGCGGCGGCAAGCATTCGGTCCGTCCGCACAAGCGGCGCAGATCCTACTGGCTACCAACACTGGCGCCGGCGACAAGGAGATCGAAAGGACCGTCGGCGCAAGCGGATCGACGATCTATCTTAGCAAGCGCCGCTCGGTGCTTTCCGTCAAAGAACGACGCTGTCGACCCGCCCGAGCTTGCCACAGGCAAAGTCATAGGACAGGCGCAGGAGTTCGAGAACCGTTTCGATCTCCACCTCGTTTCGGGGGCCGTAGACCATAACTGCGGTTGACGGGATCATGCCGGCCGCCGCCATCGGATGCGGCTCCGCCCAGATCGACGATCTGCGGCACGGCCTCCTCCGGCAGCATCATGTGCAGGCTGCTGTCCTGCGGCGGATGGACATGGGCGAACTCATTGCCGATCATGAACGCCTTGCGGCAACCGCGGCCGTGTCCGTGTTCGAGGCACAGCGCCTCGGCGCCCGGGACAGAGATCATCGAGGGCTGGCGGGTGACAAAAGGAAAATCGAAAGCCCTGTCCTTGAACGCCCGATGGAACCGTGCATCCGGGTTCTGACTGATCTGCGTATGCGGGGCGCAAGGCGTGGTCTTAGGCCTTGGCCCCTCGCGTGGTGGTATCGTCAGCACGACAGAGCCTCCGTAAGTGTCGTTTATCCCTGACCGATCAGAACGGCCTTGTTGGCAAGCATAAAATCCCGGACCGACTGCCCCTTTTTCCCAGTCAGTTCTTCCACGTCGCCCGAGGCGACATTCAGATATCCTTCGGCGATGGCGACGTCGAAGGACGAGAAGACATCCGCCATGAACTCCGGCTGGCCATTCTCGACCATCGCGGCCACCAAGGCGTCACGTGTGATCGGGACATAGGGGATTTCTTTCCCGGCGACCTCGGACAGGATCGCGGCGATGTCGGCCTGGCCGACGGCCTCGGGTCCGGTGATGTCGCGGACCGACGAACCGGCCTCGGTCAAGAGCGCCGCAGCGGCGACGCGCGCGCAATCGGCGCGGGTGACATAACCCGCCTTGCCGTCGGCCGCCGCAGCGTAAAGCGCCCCGGCGCCGACGGCCTGTGGGCCGCTCATCAGCAAAAGATCGGTGTAAAGGCAGTTTCGCAGGATCGTATAGGGGATCCCGGTGTCCTTGATCATCGCCTCGGTCTCGCGGTGATCGCCGGCAAATCCGATCGGGCTGTTCTCATCGGGATTGGTGAGCGAGGTGTAGACAATGTGCGAAACACCTGCCTCTTTGGCGGCGGCTACGGCATTGCTGTGCGCGGCGAAGCGTTTGCCCGGGGCAAGGTCGTCCGTCGAAATGATCAGCAGCCGCCCGCCGCCGGTGAATGCCGGGCCAAGCATGGCCGGGTCATTGAAGTCACCCGCCCGGATCTCGACGCCACGCGCCCGAAGCCCCTCGAGCTTCTCCGGCGAGCGCGTGACCGCGACAATGGGTTCGGCCCCTTCCGCGAGAAGAGCTTCGATGACCTGGCTGCCGAGATGACCGGATGCGCCGGTCACGAGGAAGGGGCCTTTGGTGGTGTTGGACATTGCGTGGTGCTCCTTTTTTCTGTCAACCGAACCGAAAGGCGCTTTCGACGGCACCAAGAACGTGATCTTCCAGGGTCTTCCGGCCGATATCGGCACCCGCCGCGCCGGCTACGACATGCAGCGGGATCAGGTGCTCTTCTCTGGGATGTGCATCGCGCCCGCCTGGTGCTTTGGACCAGTGCGTCAGCCTGCGGTTTCGTTCCCCGGCATCCGGGCAGGTCACCGCCTCGGTCAGTCAGGCGTCGAACGTGCCGCCGACAGTGTCCCCCCGTGGTCCGCGGCGCAGGCTGCGCATCATCACACCCATGTTGTGATAGGTGTTGCCGCTGCCGATGATCAGCACGCCCTCGTCGCGCAGGGGCGCCAAGGCTTGACCCAGCGCGATATGGCGTCCGGGATCGAGATCGCTGGCAAGCACAGGGAACGTCGGCATCGGGAAAGGCGACTTTGAGCGGCACGAACGCGCCGTGGTCAAAGCCGCGCGCGGTGTCTTTCGCCGCCGGTAGACCGGCGGCACGGATCAGATGATGAACACGGTCGGCCAGCACAGGATCACCGGGGGCGGGCCAACTCAGTTCATAGGTGTGAGGCGGGAAACCCCCATAGTCGAACAAAAGCGGCGGAGCGGGGTTCGTCTGAACGGTGAACGCACGCTCCTCCCAATGACCCGAGATTACCAAGAGCGCCTTCGGACGCTCGGGCAACGTGCCGGTCAGGCTCCGCAGGAACTGGCGGTGCCTGTCCCATTCATCCGGCGGGTTCCAGTCCATGAAAAAGCAGGGACCGCCTCCATGCGGGATGAACACCGTTGGCATGCGAGCCATATCTGATTGCCCTTACCGACCTGACGGAAATGCTGAAGTTCGAGGCGCTGTGCAGCCGGAGCGCCTGTCAGGCCTGTTGTCCTCTCATGACGTTGCCATGAGGCGATTTGACCGCGCGGACGCGGTTTTGTGTCAGGAAGGAAACCACAAGCGCGACCAGAGCCAACAGAGCCGGGGGCCAGCCGGGATCGCCCGCGCTCACATGCGCCGATACCGCCAGAAGAAGGTGCCAGAATATCGCGGCATAAGCGAAGTCAGTCAGAAAAGCCGAGGGGCGCCAGAGTATCACGATCGCGGCCACGATCTTCACAGCGGCAAGCGGCCAGATCAGGTAGGTCGGGTATCCAAGCACGCTCTCGTACATCCCCGTCACCATGTCACTGGCCGTGATGTAGAAGATCGCCCCTCCCAGATAGACCAGGGCGACGAACCCGGTTGCAATCCAATAAGTGATACGTACCGCCCTGTCGCTCATGCCATCTCCTCTTTGCTGCCTTGAATGTTGCCGCTCGGTCGAGAATAGTTGAGTTACAGCGGAAATCAAAGTAGGAACGGAAAAGTAACTAGCGCAGGGAGTGGACACCGATGCCCAAGACGCCGCCACAGTGCCCGATGGACTCGATCCTGCGTTTGCTCATGGGGCCGTGGACGACCTACATCATCTGGGTTCTGAGTGACAAAGGGCCGCAACGATTCGGAGCGCTGAGACGCTCCGTGCCGGGGATATCGACGCGAATGCTGACCGAACGCCTGCGGATGCTCGAAGGCGCCGGGGTCATATGGCGGGAACAGGCGGAGACGATCCCGCCTGCGGTGACCTATGGCTTGACGCAGCGTGGCGACGACCTGCGAAGCGTTCTGGACTCGCTCGGAGAAATCGCGGATCGGTGGAAGGCTGAAGGGGTCTTTGAAGGGGCAATGGACCGGATGCCGCTTAAAATGGACAAACCCGGCAAGCGAGCCTTGTCTGCAAGCCCCGACGGGTGAGGGGAAGCCGGGCAAGAGATCGTTCGTAAGTTGGCAATACCTCCGCTCGCTTGCCGCGATTGATCTCGGATGGGTGCCGGGGACGTCTCCCTCACCTAATCATTGCCAAATGTCTATGTTTGCACGGGGCATGGCGGTTTGCCACTTTCACTCCGGCTGGGGCGGAGGCTCGCGTCGGTAAGGTTTCGGTGCGGGCTCAGGTCGGGTTCCCCCGTGCGTCCTGCAACGGTACGATATCCGACGGCTCTACGTCTGGGCGGTCGGCTTCGACCGCTTTCAACGGCTCGACAGGTGTCAATCCGGCAAGGCAGGCGCGCGCGAGTTCCTGATACTCGGCCGTTCCCCGTGTTTTCCACGCGACTTCCTTCTCGGTGACTGCACGGATCACCTTGGCCGGTGATCCAACGACCAATGAGCGCGGCGGGATCGCCATTTCACCCCGGACAAACGCCTGCGCACCGACAATCGATTCCGCGCCGAGGTCCACACCGTCCATGATGACCGCGTTCATTCCGACAAGGGCGTTTCGACCGACGATGCAGCAATGCAGGATCGCACCGTGGCCGATATGCCCGTCGGTTTCGACGATCGCTGCTCGGCCGGGAAAGGAATGAATGATGCAATTATCCTGTATATTGGCCCCGTCACCAATCTCGATCGTGCCAAAATCGCCCCGCAGGCTTGCTCCGGGTCCGATATAACAGCCATGGCCGAGAATGACATTTCCTATGAGCACTGCCTGGGGATGAACGAACGTATCCTCGGGAACGACCGGCACAAACCCCTTGAAGCTATAGCAATTCGCCATCCAGCTCTCCATTTCCCGTCGCGGGCATCCGTAGTTGCGGGAACCAAGCGCGCATCTTCCCAAAAAGCGCCGAGCAACGATTTTTCCGGAAACTTGCACGCTCAACTGTTTGAGACGCCCTGATGATCGATTCAAACACATGTTAGAAAACCGGGCAAGTACATGGCGTCACGCGGGGGCGATGTTGACAGGCGTTCCTTCCAGGGTGTTAAAATCTAACAACTGGTAGAAAATGGTCTGGCGCCGGCGTTGGAACGTGGCGGATGGAAAGCGGGAGAGAGACATGAACGGCAAAAGCCTATGTCACAGGCGTTGGAATGGTGGCCTTTCAGAAACCGGGCAAGTCTGAAAGCTACGACGTGATGGCTGCTAAGGCCGCGCGCACGGCGCTGGAAGACGCCGGACTCGACTACGACAAGGTTCAGCAGGCCTATGCCGGCTATGTCTATGGCGACAGCACCTGCGGCCAGCGCGCGCTCTATCGGGTTGGCATGACCGGAATACCCGTCATCAACGTCAACAACAACTGCTCGACCGGCTCGACCGCGCTGTTCCTGGCGCGCCAGGCGGTCGAAAGCGGCGCGGTGGACTGTGCTCTGGCGCTGGGTTTCGAACAGATGCAACCGGGCGCCATCGGCGCGGTGTTCAGCGATCGGGTCAGCCCTTTTGCCACCTTTGACGAAGAAACCGACAACCTGGTGGGCAATGCCGACATCCCGCTTGCGCTGCGGTATTTCGGCGGCGCGGGCAAGGCGCATATGGATGAATTCGGCACCACGCTGGAGACCTTCGCCAAGATCCGCGCCAAGGCCAGCCGTCACGCGGCAAAGAACCCGGTTGCGCTGTTTCGCCAGGAGGTAACGCCGGAGGATGTGTTGCAGGCGCAGGTGGTCTGGCCGGGCGTGATGACGAAGCTGATGGCCTGCCCGCCGACCTGTGGCGCGGCCGCGGCAATCATCTGTTCCAAGGAATTTGCAGATAAGCACGGTCTCGACAGCTCGGTCCGCATTGCAGCACAGGCCATGACAACGGACGGCCGGGAAACCTTCAACGCCCATGACATGCGTGAGGTCGTCGGGTACTCGATGGCCAAGCGCGCTGCCGACCAAGTCTATGAGGCCGCCGGCATCGGGCCGGACGACGTGGACGTCGTCGAATGCACGACTGTTTCGCCCACAACGAGCTCATTACTTATGAGGCGCTTGGTCTCTGCGGCTGCGGTGAGGCTGCGAAGTTTGTGGATGATGGCGACAACACCTATGGCGGCAAATACGTCACCAACCCGTCGGGCGGTCTGTTGTCCAAGGGCCATCCGCTTGGGGCGACCGGCCTTGCCCAATGCACCGAGCTTGTCCGGCAGTTGCGTGGTCAGGCCGAGGCTCGCCAGGTCGACGGCGCGCGCCTGGCGCTTCAGCACAATCTGGGCCTCGGCGGTGCCTGTGTGACCACACTTTATGAAAAAGCCTGACGATCTGAACCGGGAGGAGAGATCGTGACTGGTAAACTCGACGGCCGCGTGGCTCTGGTTTCCGGTTCGGGCCGGGGCATCGGACGCGAAATCGCGCTCAAGCTGGCCTCGGAAGGGGCGCGCGTGGTCATCAACGATCTGGATGCCGAGCCGGCCAACGAAACCGCCGAGGCGGTCCGCGCCGCCGGGGGCGAGGCCGTGGTCTGCGCAGGAAGCGTGACAGAGGACGGCTTTGCAGAGTGTTTCATCAAGACGGGCGTGGACAGCTTGGCGGGCTGGACATCATCGTGAACAACGCAGGCTACACCTGGGACAGCGTCGTTCAGAAGATGACGGATGAACAGTGGCAGGCGATCATCGACGTTCACCTGACCGCGCCCTTCAGGATCCTGCGCGCCGCCCAGCCGGTGATCAGCGCCAAGGCCAAGGAAGAGGCGGCCGCCGGGCAGGAGGTGTTCCGCAAGGTGGTGAACATCTCCTTGATCTGGCCGGCACCGGAGGCAATGCCGGCCAGATCAACTATTCCGCCGCCAAGGCCGGAATCCTGGGCATGACCCGGACAATGGCGAAGGAATGGGGGCGCTACAAAGTGAACGTCAACGCAGTGGCCTTTGGACCGATCCGAACCCGTCTGACCGAGGGCAGCGCCGACGGCGGCAACACGATCACGGTCGGGAACAGGGAGATCAAGGTCGGCGTCAACCCGGACCTGCTCAGCCAAATGGAGCGGATGATCCCGCTGGGCGGGTCGGTACGCCCGAAGAAGCGGCTGGTGCCGTCTATCTTTTCTGCTCGCCGGAATCGAATTTCATCTCGGGCCAGTATGTGATCTGCGGGGGCGGCTTCACCATCTGACCTATGCGGTCGCAAGCCCGCATGGCGGGGTCTGAACACCGCCGACATTGCGGCCGGGCGGTACGCATACCGGCTATTCCCTTGAAAGGCTGACGCAAAATGAACTCTTGAAGCACGGTTGACACTGCCATGGAAATAACCTAACAAGTGTTAGTTATGCAGGAGGCTCGAGCTGGATCCTCCGTGGCCGAACGCGCTTCAAAAACAGTTTCAGTTGCTTCCATTCGCAGCCCAGTCGGGCGCGACGGCATACTGGATGTTGCGGCGCGGCTTTTTCGCGAACAGGGCTATGGCCCGGTTTCGCTCAGAAAGATCGCCGAGGCGGCGGGTATCAAGGCGGGCAGCATCTATTATCATTTCGGCTCGAAGGACGAGATTGTCGTGGCAATTCTGGATGCGGGTATCAGGGCCGTCCACGAAAAGATGCGTCAAGCTGTTTTGGGGCATCCCGATGGCGCCGCTGCCGCCGCCATTCTGCGGGCCGCGATCAGGGCACATCTGCGCGCGTTGCTGGATGTCAGTGACTACTCTTCGGCCAATGTGCGGATTTTCGGGCAGGTGCCGCAATCCGTGCGCGATGCCAATCTGCCGACGCGCCGGGCCTACGAGGCCGAGTGGGATAATCTGTTGACCCGGCTCCAGAGGGACGGCGCCCTGCGGCGCAACGTCGATATCCGCCGGCTGCGCCTGATGCTCATCGGCGCGCTGAATGCAACGTTGGAGTGGTTCGACCCCGAACGCGGCAGCGTAGAGGCACTGGCCTCGACGTATGCCGACGTCTTTCTCGATGGAATACTGGAACAGCGGGAAGTCTGATTATGGCTGAACTCACGTCGGCCGTATTGGCCGGCTCGGAAACCTTCAGGGGCAATCACGCTGCACAGACAGCCCGCGTCGAGACATTGCGTGCGCGGATCGCCGCTGCAACCGCGGGTGGGCGCCCCGACATGGTCGAACGCCACCGCAGCCGCGGCAAGCTTCTGGTCCGTGAACGAATCGACCTGCTGGTGGATCCAGGCACCGCCTTCATGGAGCTTTCTTCGCTGGCGGCCTACGGACAATACGGCGGAGACGTGCCCGGCGCCGGGATCGTCACGGGCATTGGCATCGTGCACGGCCTGCCTTGCATGGTGATCGCCAACGACGCCACGGTAAAAGGCGGCTCCTTCTATCACGAAACCGTCAAGAAGCACATCCGCGCGCAGGAGATCGCGGCGGAAAACCGTCTGCCCTGTCTTTATCTCGTCGATTGCGGGGGCGCCTATCTGCCCGAGCAGGACCGGGTCTTCCCCGATGCCCGTCATTTCGGCAATTCTTTTTACCGCCAGACCAATATGTCGGCCTCCGGCCTGCCGCAGATCTCGGCCGTCTTCGGCGGCTGCACGGCGGGAGGTGCCTACATTCCGGCGCTCTCGGACGAGGTCATCATGGTCCGCGACAATGCGCGCATTCATCTTGGCGGCCCTTCCATCGTCAAGGTGGCGATCAATGAAGAGGTGGACGGCGAAACGCTGGGTGGGGCCGAAATGCATACTCGCGTCTCGGGCGTAAGCGACCATTTGGCCGAAGACGAATACCATGCGCTGGCGCTGATGCGCGACATCGTCGGCAATCTGGGCCTCAAGCGAACGATGGCCCCGGATGCACCCGCCGCCGCGCCCCTGCACGATCCCGAAGAGCTGTTGGGGGTTATCAGCGCCGACCGCAAGAAGCCCTACGATGTACGAGAGCTTCTGCTGCGCATGATCGATGCGGGCGGGTTCCGTGAATTCAAGCCGAGCTGGGGCGAGACGCTCGTCTGCGGCACCGCCCGCATCCACGGCTACCGCGTCGGAATCCTCGGCAATAACGGCGCGCTTCTCTCCGACAGTTCGCTCAAGGGCGCGCAGTTCGTGTCGATGTGCGACCAGCGCAACATTCCGCTTCTGTTCCTGCACAACATTTCCGGCTTCATGGTCGGCATCGAGGCCGAGCGCGGCGGCATCGCCAAGAATAGCGCCAAGCTGGTCTACGCCATGTCAGTGGCCAAGGTGCCCCGGCTGTCAGTGATTGTGGGCGGCTCCTACGGGGCGGGCAACTACGGCATGTGCGGCCGGGGGTTCGCGCCACGGTTTCTATTCGCCTGGCCCACAGCGGAGTTGGCAACCATGTCGGCCGACATCGCCTCGAATGTGATGCTGGAACTGCGGCGCGCGAAGGGCGGAGACCCCGCGAAAGTGCAGGCCGATCTGGAACGGATCGAGGCCGAGGTGCGCGCGCAATATGCCAAACAGTCCGACCCCTATTACGCCACCTCGCGGCTGTGGGACGATGGCCTGATCGAGCCTGGCCAGACCCGCGATATCCTGGGCCTGTGCCTGGCGATAGTAACCTCGGTTCCAGATTCGGGGCGTCACACGCCCGTCTTCAGAATGTAAGGACAGTCAATGGTTCACGACCACTATGAAACGCTGCGGATTGACGTGGACGCGCGCGGCGTCGCCACCGTGATCCTCAATCGCCCCGACAAACACAATTCGCTCAACGCGGCGCTGATCTCAAACCTCGCCGATGCGGCGGCGGCGCTTGCCGAGGACAAGGCGGTGCGCATCGTGGTGCTGACGGGGGCGGGCAAGAGCTTCTGCGCAGGGGGCGACTTCAACTGGTTCGCCTCAAACGTGCAAAAGAGCCGCGCGGAACGGGTGGCACAGAGTGCCACGCTCGCTCGGCTCTTGCGCCGGCTCGATACGCTGCCAAAGCCGCTGATCGGGCGAATCAACGGGCCGGCCTATGGCGGGGGCGTCGGCCTGATATCGGTGTGCGACTACGCCATCGGCGCCGAGGGTGCGAGATTCGGCCTGACCGAGGTGCGGCTCGGCCTCCTGCCCGCCAACATCTCGCCCTACGTGCTGGCGCGCATCGGCGAGGCGGCGTCGCGCGAGACGATGCTGTCAGGTGCCCTCTTCGACACGGCGCGGGCCGAACGGATCGGACTGCTGACCGAGGTGGTCGCGCCGGATGCGCTGGACGAGGCGGTGGAGCGCGTCGTCCAGGCCCATCTGCAGGCCGCGCCCGGGGCAGTGGCCGACACCAAGCGGCTGATCGCCTATGTCGCGAGCCACGGGCTCGAAGACAGCATGATCTATACCGCCGACCGTCTCGCCGACGCCTGGGAGACCGAGGAAGGCATCGAGGGGATCAACAGCTTCCTAAACAAGGACACGCCCTCATGGCGGGTGAGTTGAGCTTCACCCGCGTCCTGATTGCCAACCGGGGCGAGATCGCCGGCCGGATCCAGCGCGCCTGCCGGAAGCTGGGGCTGGAAGCCGTGGCCGTCTTCTCCGAGGCTGACCGCGACGCGCCCTTTGTGGCTGAGGCCGATCACGCCGTCTGCATCGGCCCGGCCGCCCCTGCGGAAAGCTACCTGAAGGTCGACGCCATCCTTGAGGCGGCGCGCGCCAGCGGAGCAGGCGCGATCCATCCAGGCTATGGGTTTCTGTCGGAGAATGCGGAATTCGCGGCGCGCGTGGAAGAAGCCGGATTGGTCTTCATCGGGCCTTCGCCCGAGGCCATTGCGCGTATGGGATCGAAGATCGAGGCCAAGGCCGCGGCCGAGGCCGCCGGCGTGCCGGTGCTGCCCGGTTATCGCGGCGCCGATCAGTCCGACGACCTGCTTCTCAAGGAGGCGCAGGCACTCGGCGTGCCCTTCCTGGTCAAGGCCAGCGCCGGCGGCGGCGGGCGCGGAATGCGGCTTGTCACCGATCCCGGCGCAGCAGGCGAGGCCATCGCCGCTGCGCGGGCCGAGGCGAAGGGCGCCTTTGGCGATCCGACGGTGTTCCTGGAGCGCTACACGCCGCGCGCCCGCCATGTCGAGGTGCAGGTGCTGGGCGATGCGCATGGCCATGTGCTGCATCTGGGCGATCGCGACTGCTCGCTCCAGCGCAACCACCAGAAGCTGATCGAAGAAGCGCCCGCCCCCGATATCCCCGACGCTTTGCGCTCGGCCATGCGCGATGCCGCCGTGCGGCTGGCGCGGGCCATTGGCTACCGCTCGGCAGGCACGGTGGAATACCTGTACGACCCCGCGCGGGCCGAATTCTACTTTCTGGAGATGAACACCCGCCTTCAGGTGGAACATCCATTGACCGAGGCCATCACTGGTATCGATCTGGTGGAGTGGCAGTTGCGTATCGCGCGTGGCGAGGTGCTGGGGTTTGCGCAGGAGGAGGTTTCGTTTGACGGCCACGCCATCGAGGTCCGCCTTGCCGCGGAGAACCCGGCCGAGAATTTCCGCCCCGAAACCGGGACGATCACGCTCTGGGCGCCGCCGGGGAGCGTGCGGCTCGACAGCGGGGTGGAAGAAGGATCGGTCGTGGGACATCACTACGATTCGATGCTCGCCAAGTTGATCGCCCACGGTGCGGACCGTGACGAGGCGATCCGCAAGGCGGTCGCGGCGCTCGATGACTTTGCGACCGGCGGAGTGGGAGTGAACCTGGCGTTTCAACGAGCGCTGATTACACATGCCGACTTCGTTGCCGTGGCGCACTATACTGCCAGTTTGGCCGAGATGTTTCCCTGCGGCTGGACCGCCCCCGTGGCCGACGACGAAACCCGCGCTCTGGCCGCGCTGGCCCTGCACCTGCATCTTGCGCCCGCGCCGGACACGCCTTGGCAGAGCCTCGGCGCCTGGCGGCTGACAGAGGCTGCGGGGCGGGCGGGCGCGGCCTGTTACTGGAGCGATGACGCCGATGCGCCGATCAGGGTCGCGGGGCAGCGAACGCGGCTTGAGGTAATCCTACCCGATCGCACCAGGCTTGGTGTCGAAGGTGCGCGCCTGACCGCGCAGCGTCTGACCGGGCGGATGGACGGCGCGCCCTTCACCCGCCGGGCCCATGTGCTGCGGTCCGGCCACCGCTGGCAGGTACATCTTTCCGCGCCGGAAGGCATGATGATGGTGCCACTTCGTACGCTCCAGGACCGGCACCTGCAACGCGCCTCCGGCGCCGCCGGCGGTGCCGACACGCTGAGAGCTCCCATGCCCGGCGCGGTGGCCGAGATTCGCGTAGCCCTCGGCGACCGGGTGAGCAAGGGTGAAACGCTCGTGGTGCTCGAAGCGATGAAACTCTTGCAAGGCCTGGCCGCACCCGTCGCGGGCTTGGTGGCCGAGATCTACTGCGCGCCGGGCGACACGATCGCCGGTGGCGCGCCCCTGGTGAGACTCGATCCGGAGAACAGGACATGACCCGACACGAGACCACCGCCGCGGCCATCGCCCCGTTCGGCGAGGATATCCAAATGATCCGAGCTCAGCTGCGTCGCTTCATCGAGACCGAGGTGAAGCCCAAGGGTGAATCCTGGGAAGAGAAGGGCATGGTTCCGCGCGAGGTGCTACGCCAAATGGGCGCGCTCGGCGTTCTCGGCATGCGCTATGACGAACGGTATGGCGGCGCCGGGCTCGATGTCATGTCGAGCGTGATGCTGGCCGAGGAGGTCGGCCGGTCCACCTACGGCGGGTTCTCGGCCACGGTGCTGGTGCATACCGACATGGCCTCGCCGCATCTGGAGAACGCCGGCACACCCGAGCAGAAGGCGCGCTGGATGCCTGGCATCACCGCGGGCGAGACGATCACCGCCGTCGCCGTGACCGAACCGGGCGCGGGCTCGGACGTTGCGGGGATGCGCACACGCGCCGTGCAGCATGGGTCGGACTGGGTGTTGAACGGCACCAAGATGTTCATCACCAACGGGGTGCATGGCGATCTCTACTTTGTCGCCGCCAAGACCGACCCCGATGCCAAGGGCTCACGCGGGATCACCATGTTCGCCATCGAAAAGGGCACACCGGGTTTTTCGGTCGGCCGGGCGCTGAACAAGACCGGCTGGCTGTGTTCGGACACGGCCGAGCTGATTTTCGAGGATGTCCGCGTGCCGGCCGAGAACGTCCTGGGCGAGGTGAACCGCGGCTTTTATGCGGTGATGAAGAACTTCCGGAACGAGCGGATCGTGCTGGGCGCGATGGCCTGCGCCGAGGCGCAGGCCGCGATGGACATGACCGTGGACTATGTCAAGCAGCGCAGGGCCTTCGGCGGCGTTTTGTGGAACAAGCAGGTCGTCCGCCAGCGCCTTGCCGACTGCCTGACACGGATCGAGGCGGGTCGGCAGCTCGTCTATCACGCCGCGCGGCTCGACGCGGCTGGCGTTGAATGCGTGCGCGAGGTGTCGATGGTGAAGGCTTATTGCGGCGAGCTGGCCAACAGCGTGCTTTATGACTGCGTGCAGTTCCATGGCGGCATGGGCTACATGCGCGAAAACCCGGTCGAGCGCATGTCGCGCGACGTTCGTGTGCAGGCGATCGGCGGGGGCGCGACCGAGGTGATGCTCGAAGAAGTCGCCAAGCGCATGTGAACAGCCAATTGAGCCCCGACCTCTGAAAGAAAACTCTCCAAGATCCGAGCCCAAATCATGAAAGGAGTTAGCAATATGTATAACAACAAGGTATTTGTGGGACGGAATGTCGTCGCAACATTGCTCGGCGAGGCGCTCATCCTGATCGCCGGTACGATACTTCTGACGGCGTCTGCGAAGGCGCAAGTTCCGTTCTATCCGGTTCCGATGACGTTGCAGACCCTGGTGGTCGTCGCGCTTGGCCTGTTCCTCGGGCCTGTCCGCGGTTCTGGCATCGTCATTGCCTATATCCTGCAGGGGCTGGCAGGCTATCCGGTCTTCGCCGGCACGCCACCGGCGCCTTCTGGCCTGGCATATGTTGCCGGGCCGACAGGCGGCTACCTTGCGGGCTTTGCGATATCGGCCTTTGCGGCTGGATGGCTGGCAAGAAAAGGATATGCCAAGACAATCCCGGGGGCGGTCACAGTTGCCGTCGTCGCAAATGCGCTAATCTACATTCCCGGGCTTGCATGGCTGGGCGTCTTCACCGGCTATGGCGAGCGCCTCCTCATGGCCGGCTTTTATCCGTTTCTGTTGGGTGACCTGGTCAAATCGGCCATCGCCGGTCTGCTCTTCATTGCCGCATCCATGGTCGTTCCGGGACTTGGACACATATCGGGAGAAAAGCCCGAGAAGAAATAATGGAGCGTCCCTTCTCGACCGCGAACGAGGCGGAGACCAAAGACGGTGCCGTTTCGAGGGCGATGGCTTTCGCCTTGTGGCGTCCTGGCCGAAATGCCGCTGAACGGCTTCATCCAGCCGGGGAGGTGGCCCATCGAGTGAACGGGCGATCCGGGCCTCGCCCGCTTCGCCCCATCACTTTCTTGCGGCCTTCGCGTAGACTCCCTCCTTCAAATCTAACAAATGTTAGATTATGCTTGCCGTCGTGAGGACCAGGGAGGGCTGACATGGCGATGCCGCTCGGCGATATTCGGATTATTGAACTTGGCCATGTGATCGCAGGGCCGCTGGCGGCAGCACTTCTTTCGGATTTCGGTGCCGAGGTGATCAAGATCGAAGCCCCCGGCCGAGGCGACATGATGCGCGAACTGGGCCCGAAAGCGCAGGACGGGGTCGGCGTCTGGTGGAAGACGCTTGCCCGCAACAAGCGAATCCTCGCGCTCGACTGGAAGAGCGATCCCGGGCGCGAGGTCCTGGAAAAGCTGGTCGAAAGTGCGGATGTTCTGGTGGAAAATTTCCGTCCCGGCGTGCTCGAGCGGGCGGGGATCGGGCCAGAGGTTCTGCATCAATGGAACCCCGACCTGGTGATCTTGCGGGTGTCGGGCTACGGGCAGGATGGGCCGATGCGCAAGACGCCGGCCTTCGGGCGCGCCGCCGAGGCGATGAGCGGCCTGGCGCACCTCACGGGCTACGCCGATGGCTCGCCAATGCATCCCGGTTTCCCGGCCGCCGACAGCACGACGGGGCTGATGGGAGCCCTGGGCATCATGATCGCCCTTTTCGCCCGCGAGAGGGGCACGGTTCGCGGTCAGATCGTCGATCTGGCGGTATTCGAAGCCCTGTTGCGGCTGATCGATTATCATATTCCCGCTCTGACCGGAGCAGGCGTCTCGCCGATGCGCAACGGGCTGCGTCAGCCGATGGATTTTGCGCCGGGCGGCACATTCCGCACCAAGGACGGTGTCTGGGTGACCGTCTCGGCCGGTGGCGCGGAGACGGCCAGACGGTTGTTGCGCGCGGTGGGCGGGGCCAGTTTTGCCGAGGATCCGCGTTTTGCCACGATGGAGGGAATCTCGGCGCATATGAGCGAGATCTTTGACCGGCTCAACGAATTCGTCACCGCAAGGGAGTTTTCCGAGGTCGAGGCGGAATTCGCGCGCCACGATGCGGTGGCCGCGCCGGTGCTGAGCGCCGAGAACATCGTGGCCCACCCGCAGATCGCCCATCGCGGCGATATCGTATCGGTCGAAGGCGATGCGACGAAGGTGGTCGGCCCAGTGCCGCGTCTGAGTGATACGCCGGGTAGCGTTCGCTGGTTGGGGCGGCGGCCGGGCGCGGACACTGCTGCAATCGTGAAGGAGCTCGGCTATGACAAGGCGACGATCGAAAGGTTGGCGGAGGCAGGTCTGATCGCAATTGGTCCTGCCGGGGAGGAAATGGCATGAGTTTCAGGCTGACCGAACAGCAGCAGGACATCCGCGATACGATCCTGAGGATCTGTGCGGAGTTCGATGACGCGTACTGGCTCGAACGCGACCGCAACGGCGGTTTTCCGCACGAACTGCACAGAGCGATGGCGGACGGCGGCTGGCTGGGGATAGCGATGCCGGAGGAATATGGAGGCGCCGGCCTCGGGATCACCGAAGCCACGATCATGATGCAGGCCATCGCTGAATCTGGCGGCGGTGCCAGCGCGGCCTCGGCCGTTCACATGAACATCTTCGGCCTGAACCCGGTCGTGGTCTTCGGCAGCGCGCAGCAAAAGGCGCGGATGCTGCCACCGATGATCGATGGGCGCGAAAAGGCCTGTTTCGGCGTCACCGAGCCGACGACCGGCCTCGACACGACCCGGCTCAAGACGCGCGCGGTGCGGCAGCGCGATCGCTACGTCGTGCATGGCCAGAAAGTGTGGATTTCCACCGCCCAGGTGTCCGACAAGATCCTGCTTCTGGCGCGCACGACGCCGCTTGAGGAGGTGGCAAAACCGACCGAGGGCCTGTCGCTCTTCTATACCGAACTGGACCGGACCTTCGTCGATGTGCGCGAGATCGAGAAGATGGGCCGCAAGGCGGTCGACTCGAACGAACTGTTTATCGATGGGCTGCCGATCCCGGCGGAGAACCTGATCGGCGAGGAAGGACAGGGTTTCAGGCAGATCCTGCACGGGCTCAATCCCGAGCGCATCCTCGTGGCCGGGGAATGCGTGGGCATTGCCCGGATCGCCCTACAACGCGCCGCCGCCTATGCCAAGGAGCGCCAGGTTTTCGGACGCCCCATCGGTCAGAACCAGGGCGTGCAGCACCCGCTCGCCAAGGCCTGGGCGAAGGTCGAGGCTGCAAACCTGATGGTAATGCATGCCGCAGCGCTTTATGACGCGGGCGAACCCTGCGGGGTCGAGGCGAATGCCGCCAAGTTGCTGGCGGCCGAAGCCGCGGTCGAGGCGACGCAAACGGCGCAGATGACATTTGGCGGCTTCGGCTACGCCAAGGAATATCACATCGAGAGGCTGGTGCGCGAAGCGCTTCTCTTTCACATCGTGCCGGTCACGCCTCAGATGCTGATGTCCTTCATCGCCGAGAAGGCGCTGGGTCTGCCCAAATCGTACTGAATCCGGAGCGAAGCCGTTCCAGAGTCGGGGGTTGCCTATTTTTCTAACGTGCGTTAGGTTTAACCGGATCAAGGACAACAGTCCGATCCGTTTTGGGAGGAACGTCAATGCCGGAAGCCGGTTACGGGTTTTCCCGTGAACGACTGCGCGATCATCAAACGGTCTATGTTGATGGGCTGTTTTCGGGAAAAACCGTTGTCGTGACCGGCGCGGGAGGCGGGCTGGGCCTGGCGATCGCCACCTTGTTCGCCCGTCTTGGGGCCGATCTCGCCATCAACGGGCGGAACCCGGAAAAGCTCGAAGAAGCCGCGAAGTTCCTGCGTGGCTTTGGCGGGCAGGTGCTCGCTCGTCCCATGACCATCCGGGATCCCGAACAGGTGCAGAATTTCGTCGATGGCGTCGGCGACCATTTCGGCGGGTTCGACACTCTGGTGAACAATGCGGGCGGACAGTTTCCGCAGCCCGCCCTTGACTACACGCCGAAAGGCTGGAACGCCGTCATCGACACCAACCTCAATGGCACCTGGTGGATGATGCAGGCTGCGGCCCGGAATTGGGTCAAGGCCGGGCGTCCCGGCGCCATCGTGAGCATTGTCGCGGATATCTGGCGCGGCATGCCTGGGATCGCACATAGCTGCGCCGCGCGCGCCGGGGTCATCTACCTGTCCAAATCGGTGGCCGTCGAATGGGCCCCGCACGATATCCGCGTCAACTGCGTGGCGCCGGGATGCTGCGAAAGCACCGGGTTTGCGCGATATCCCGAGGAGGGAGCGGCGACGTTTGAGGAGTCCAACCCGATGCGTCACGCCGGCGACGAATGGGATGTCGCCGAGGCGGTGGTCTATTTGGCCGCACCCTCCGGCAAGTTCGTCACTGGCGAAGTGCTCAACGTGGACGGCGGGCAGCAGCTGTGGGGCGATCCCTGGCCGACAGGCCGGCCCGACTATTTCCATATCGCGTGATACCAGAACAAGAGCTTCGACGGCGACATGAATGAAATGACCAACAATTTCACCGGAGAGCAGCAACACGGCAAAGCTCCTCCGGTATTGGAGTGCCGCGGGATCGAACGTCGGTTCGGCGGTATTGTTGCCGTTAGCGGGGTGGACCTCAGTATTCATAAGGGCGAGATATTCGGCCTCGTCGGACCGAACGGGAGCGGAAAGACGACGGTGACCAACGCGATCACCGGTTTCTATCCGCCGAACAAGGGCGCAATCTGTCTCGATGGCAAGGACATCACGGGCACCGCGCCGCACAAGGTAGCCAAGCTTGGCATAGCTCGGACCTTCCAGAACCTCGCACTTTTCAACGGCATGAGCGTGCTCGAGAACATTCTTTTGGGGCGCCACATCCACATGAAGCCCGGAGTTCTTCCCACTGCGCTGTATTGGTGGGTGGCGCGACCGAGCGAGATCAGGAACCGTGAGGTGGTCGAGGAGGTGATCGAATTTCTCCAGCTCGAAAGCATCCGCAACGAGCTCGTGGACGGTATTCCAATCGGCCTCAAGAAGCGGGTCGAACTGGCGCGGGCGCTGGTCGCGGAACCTCATCTTCTCATACTCGACGAGCCCATGGCGGGCATGAACCAGGAGGAGAAGGGCTATATGGCCCGTTTCATTCTCGACGCGAGAGCTGAACGGGGCATAAGCGTGCTGCTGATCGAGCACCACATGGACGTCATTACCGGTATCTGTGACCGGATGCTTGCGCTCAACTATGGCGAGATGATCGCCAGCGGGATTCCGAAGGAGGTCGTCAAGGACCCGCGCGTCGTTGAGGCGTATATCGGGGGCGCGCATGGCTGAGAGCCGCAGACAAAGCCTGACGATCGCGGGTGAAACCATCGCCTCGGTTCTGATGCGGAACGCGTCCGAACACGGCAGCGACATCGCATTGCGTGAAAAAGAGCGCGGGATCTGGAAGCCGACCACCTGGGCTGAATACGCGGAAGAAGTCCTTGCCTGCGCTGCCGGCCTGGACGGGTTCGGCCTGAAGCCGGGAGATGCGGTGCTCATTCTCGGTGACAATCGTGTCCGCCTCTATTGCGGGATGCTGGCGCTGGCCACACTAGGGGTCTACGCCATGCCCGCCTATCCAGGTACCACACTCGAAGAACTCCAACATTTCGCGGACGAGGCGAACGTCGTAGCCGCTCTCGCCGAAGACCAGGAGCAGGTGGACAAGATTTTGGAACTGCGTGACGCCGGGGCCACGCTGTTGAAGCACATCGTTTATGACGATGCCCGGGGCCTCGGCTTCTACGAGGCGCCTGGGCTGATATCCTGGGAGCATCTCGTCGAGATCGGCAGCCACCGCCTCAACAGCGAGCCGGGGCTGCGCGAGGATTTGCTTGGTCGGGCGAAGCCCGACGATCCGGCGGTGTTCCTCCATTCGTCGGGCACGACAGGCAAGCCCAAAGGCGTCGTGCTGAGCCAGAAGAACGTGCTGGCGGCAGCGCGCAACGGCCATGCCGCCGGGGCCTTCGATTTCGGAGACGAGGTGCTGGCCTATCTGCCGATGGCCTGGGTGGGTGATTATGCCATCACGGTAGCCGCCGCGCTTCTGCTGCGCTTCACCGTCAACGTGCCGGAACGACAGGAAACCGTGCTGCGTGACCTGCGCGAGGTCGCGCCGACCTTCTATCTGGCCGCGCCGCGCAGCTGGGACAATCTTCTAACGACAATCCAGGTCGGCATCGAAAATTCGACGCCGCTGAAGAAGCGCCTTTACCACTTATTCTTGGACGGCGCCGTCGCTGCCGAGCGGCGCAAGCTCAACGGCATGAGCGCTGGCGCGCTGGAACCTCTCGTTCGTTTCATTGGCGAAATGCTGATCTTCGGGCCGATCAAGGACCAGTTCGGCATGCACCGGCTGAAGAACGCCTTCACCGGCGGGGAGGCGATTGGAGAGGACACATTCGTGTTCTATCGAGCACTCGGGATCAAGCTGCGCCAACTCTACGGTCAGACGGAGAACAGTGCCATCAACGCCATCCAAGCACCCGATGAGGTGCGTCTCCACACGGTGGGCAAGGCTGCCCCCGGGGTCGAGGTGAAGATCGCCGACAATGGCGAAATCCTCCTGAAGTCGGACAGCGTTTTCGCAGGATACTACAACAAGCCTGAAGCCTCGGCTGAAACGCTTTCGGCTGGATGGCTGCATACCGGTGATGCCGGCTATCTCGAAAACGATGGCCATCTCGTGGTGCTTGGCCGCGTTGCGGAAGTGATGCACACGAAAGCCGGTGAACGCTATGTGCCCAATTTTATCGAGAATCGTCTGAAGTTCAGCCCATACATAAAGGACGCGGCGGTGATCGGTGCCGGCCGCGACGAGCTGACGGCGATGGTGTGTATCGATTTTGATGTCGTGGGTCACTGGGCCGAAGTGAATGGCGTACCGTACGTGTCCTATGCTGACCTGTCTCAGCGCGAAGAGGTAGCTACGCTGCTGCGTGAGGCCTTTCTGCGCGTCAACAAAGCCCTCCCCGAGCCTCTGCAGCTCAAAAAGTTCGTCAGCCTGCACAAGGAATTTGATCCCGACGACGGAGAGATCACGCGCACGCGCAAACTGCGCCGAACGGTGGTCGAGGACCGCTACCAGAATGTAATCGCGGCGCTTTATGACGGATCAAAGGACGTCCATGTCAGCGCCGTCGTGACCTACGAGACAGGTGAGACGGGAAGGGTCGAACGCACCCTCCCAATTAGGGAGGTTTAGATGGAACTGATTTTCCTTGCCGAACTCGCGGTAAATGGAGCTCTCACCGGGCTGCTGTACTCACTGTTCGCAATCGGCCTGGTACTGATCTACAAGGCTTCTTCCGTGCCGAACCTCGCGCAGGGCGGGCTCACCATGGTGGGAGCCTATGTCGTGCTGGCGCTGGCCCGCGATGCGGGCCTGCCACTCTGGGTGGCGATTCCGCTGGCCGGCGTCGCGATGTTCGGTCTTGGCATGGGGATCGAGCGGGTCGCATTGCGTCGGCTTGCGGGGCGGCCGATCGTGATGATTCTCATGATGACCTTGGGGATCGATATTTTCCTGCGTGGAACGACGCTTGCTATCTGGGGGGGCACCTCGCGCTCAGTCGAGCTCGGCGTCAGTTACGACCCGCTCTTCCTCGGCGAGATCCTGATCAGCCGCATCCACCTGGTTGGCGCGGCCGTGGCGGTGATATCGTTCGTTGTCTTCGTCATATTCTTCCGTACTCGCCAAGGTACCCGCCTGCGCGCGATAGCGGACGATTACATGGCCTCCTGGTCCGTGGGCATTTCCGTCGAGCAGGGCGTGGGCCGGTCCTGGGGGCTCGCTTCCATCGTCGCCGTGGCGGCAGGCATCATATGGGGTGAAATCCAGGGTGTCGATCAGTCCCTGTCGCTCCTGCTGCTCAAGGGCCTGACCGTAGCGGTTCTGGGGGGGCTGGACAGCATATTCGGTGCGGTGCTCGCGGGGGTCATTCTAGGCGTCATCGAGAATGTCGGGTCCGCCTACCTGGATCCGCTGGTGGGCGGTGGCAGCCGTGACCTCATCGTGGCCGCAGTTCTCATTCTCACGGTCATGCTTCGGCCGCACGGCCTGTTTGGCCGTCAGGATATCGAAAGGGTCTGATGCGATGTTTTACCGGCTCTCTGGTGTCCATCATACCAGTTACATATCCGACAGTCGGCTCTACAAGGTGCCGGCCGACAGGCGTGTCGCACTGTTCTTCCTGGCGCTCGGCCTGGCGGCGCCATTCCTTATCGGGTCGCTCTATCTCAACAGCTATATATTGCCATGGCTTGTCTGGACGGCAGCGGCGCTCGGGCTCAACCTGGTGACGGGTTGGGCCGGCCAACTGCATCTCGGCTATGCGGCGGTGATGGCCGTGGGCGCGTATTCCGCTGTTCACGCGGCCAGGTTCGGCGTGCCCTGGGAGTTCGCGCTCCTGATCGGCGGGATTTCCGCCTCGGTGATTGGCAGTCTGTTCGCCTTTGCGGCGCTGCGGGTAAAGGGACTCTACCTGGCCCTGACGACGCTGGCTATGCAGTTCGTCATGGACTGGGTGCTGACCCACTCGCCGGCAATCTCCGGTGGTTCACATGCTTCGCTGCAGGCCCCCACTTTTGCACTACTGGGCCAGCCGATCGGCTCCGATGCGGGCCTGTACTATGTCGCCTTCGGCTGGTGCCTGCTCGTGACGGTCTTCATGCTGAACCTGCGCCGTACCGGCCTGGGCCGCGCGCTGATAGCCGTGCGCGAAAAGGACTATGCGGCGGCCATTCTCGGCGTCAACAGCTTCTACTACAAGATCGTTGCCTTCGCGGCTTCTTCCTTCATCGGCGGGGTCAGCGGAGCGATCCTTGTCGTCACGTTCCTTTTCCTCGTCGCGCCCGAGCAGTTCTCGGTCGCCGTATCGATCCAGGTTCTGGCCATGGTCATCGTCGGCGGCCTCGGCAGCATCATTGGCACCTATTTTGGCGTTGCGCTCATCTTGCTGATGCCCGGCATCGTCAACGGCATCGTGGCGGGAGGAGCGTCGATGCTCGGGCTGCAGCTGAATATCGAAACCCTGGCCCACATCCCGAACGCGGTCTACGGAGCGCTCATCATCATCATCCTGATGATCGAGCCGCTGGGACTGGGCAAGCTCTATGGCAACATCCGGGACTACCTGATGGTGTGGCCCTTTGATCAACTCAAGAAATAGGCCGCAAATGACCCACGCTCCCGAAAAAGCAGCAGCCAACATCCTGTCGATGAACAGTATCGAGGTCCTCTATGACAACGTCATGTTGGCGATCAAAGGGGTCTCCATCCAGGTCCCAAAAGGAGGAATGGTAGCCCTGCTCGGGTCAAACGGGGCCGGCAAGAGTACGACGTTGAAGGCGATCAGCGGCCTTCTCAAGGCCGAGCGCGGCCGCGTCAGTCGCGGCGAGATCAGCTTCGACGGTTCGGTGATCACGGATTTGCCCGCGCAGCAGCGCGTGGAGATGGGGATTTGCCATGTGATCGAAGGCCGCCGAGTTTTCGAGCATTTGACGCCTGATGAAAACCTCGAAGCGGCAGCGCCGATGGCGATGAACCGGGCCACGCTCAAAACGGAAAAGCAGAGGATCTACGAGTACTTCCCGCGCCTTGCTGAACGGAAGAACTCCCAGGCGGGATATCTCTCGGGCGGCGAGCAGCAGATGCTGGCGATCGGTCGCGCGTTGATGACCCAGCCCCGGCTCCTGATGCTCGATGAACCGAGTCTAGGCTTGGCGCCTTTCCTGGTGGCTGAGATTTTCAGCATCATCAAGAAGATCAACAAGGAACAGAGGCTGTCTGTTTTGCTGGTCGAGCAGAATGCACTCGCGGCATTGGAGATCGTGTCGGACGGTTATCTGATCGAGAATGGCCGCGTTGTCATGCATGACACGGCGCAGGCATTGAAAGCGAATTCAGACATCCAGGAGTTTTATCTGGGAGGAGGTCCAGGCACGAATTTCCATGACATTAAACATTACAGCCGGCGCAAACGCTGGCTGAGCTGACTTGATTGTTCCAAACAAGACCGGGAGGAGAAAATGCAGTCGATTGGAAGAACACTGGCTTTGGCCTTGCTCGCCACAGGCCTCCTGTCGGCTTCCGCCAAGGCGGCGGATCCCGAACCGTTCAGAGTCGGCGTTTGCTACGATCTGAGCAAGGCCTACACCTTCGCTACGCCACAGGTCTCGCAGGCGGCGCTCGATCTTGCCGATCTCGTCAACATGAAGGGCGGGATCGATGGGGCGCAGGTGGAGGTGATCGTGCGCGACCACGGCAATGAGCCGCAGCGCGGTGTCGAATGCTATGAACAGCTAAAGCGCGACGGCGTGTTTGTTTTCGACACGCTGTCCACACCGGTGTCGCTGGCGATCTTGCCGCGCGCCATGAAGGACCAGCGCATCCTGATGCAATCGCTTGTCGGGCGAGGCGACGCCGTCGACGGCACGGTGTTCAACTGGGTCTACCCGATCGGACCAACCTATTGGGGCCAGGCGGCCAACGACATCGCCTATATCAAGCAGCTGCACGACCGAGATCTTTCCGGTGTGAAAGTTGGCTTCGTCTACTTCGACTATCCCTTCGGGCAGGAGCCGATCGAGATTCTCAAGACGCTTTCGGAGAAGGAAGGATTCGAGCTGATCCTTTATCCGGTTCCGCTGCCTGGCAACGACCAGGCGGGGGTCTGGTCCAAAGTGCGCCGGGACAAGCCCGACCACATCATCAGCTGGATGCTCGGCGGTGCGCATGTGGTTGCGTCAAAGGAAATGAAACGTAACGGCATTCCGATGGAGAAATACATCTCGGTCAACTGGCTCAACGAGGTGGATATCTCCAATATCGGCGCGGCGGCGGCGAAGGGGCTCAAGCGCGGCACGAATGTGGTGGGCGGTCAGGACTTCGCGCTCTACAAGGAAATCATGTCGGAGTTTTACGACAAGGACAACGGAAATGGCCCGGTCGAAAAGACACGGGACGTTTTCTACAACACCGGCCTGGCGATGTATTCGATCGTTTTCGAAGCGGCCCGTCAGGCGGTATCGCTGCATGGCCATCCGATCACCGCCGAAACCTATAAGGCTGGGCTAGAGGCGATAGAGAAATTTGACGCAAACGGCCTGATGGCGCCGATCACCGTAACGGCGGAAGATCATGGCGGCGGCGGTCGCACGCGCATCGAAATGTGGGACGGGGCTACATGGGTCCCGCAGACCGACTGGATCGCCGCCTATCAGGATGTCGTCTGGGAGGTTGTAAAGGAGAGTTCGTCGAAGTTCGACGGCAAGTGATGCGAGGAGGTGAAGGCCGCACCGTGCGGCCTGTGAAGCCGGCCCGGCGGGCCGATAATGATGAAGCGAAATCCAACAGGGAGGTTCGACATGACTATCTTCAATAGAGTGACTGCCGCTGTACTGGCAGCGGGGTTGGGACTGGCAATCCAGACAGCCGCGGCACAGGACAAGGAGCCGATCCGCTTCGGCCTTTGCTTCGATCTGAGCAAATCCTACACCTTCATCTCACCGCAGGTCGCGCAGGCTGCGCAGGATCTTGCTAAATACACAAACGACAGCGGCGGGATAGAAGGCCATCCAGTCGAAATGATCGTGCGCGACCACGGCAACGAGCCGCAGCGCGGCGTCGAATGCTACGAACAACTGAAGCGCGAGGGCGTGTTCCTGTTCAACTTCCTTTCGACCCCGGTGACGAATGCGGTTCTTCCTCGCGCCATGAAAGACGGTAACATCGTGCTGCAATCCTTTGTCGGCCGGGGCGATGCGGTCGACGGGGAGGTATTCGATTGGATTTTCCCGGTCGGACCAACCTACTGGCAACAGGCGGCCAACGACGTCGCTTTCATCAAGAACCAGGTGGGCGGCGACCTCAGTGATGTCAAGATTGGCTTCATCTATCTCGACTATCCTTTCGGTCAGGAGCCGATCGAAATTCTCAAGACCCTCTCTGAGAAGGAAGGCTTTGAGCTCAAGCTCTATCCAGTGCCTCTGCCCGGGAGCGACCAGGCAAGCGCCTGGACCCAGATCCGCCGGGACAAACCCGACTATGTGATCAGCTGGCTTCTGGCCGGCGGCCACGTCGTGGCCTCCAAGGAGATGAAGCGCAATGGCTTTCCGATCGATCGCTATCTCTCGGTGAACTGGCTGAACGAGGTTGATATCAACAATATCGGCGCCGAAGCGGCCAAGGGAATCCTGCGTGGCACCAACGTGGCCGGCGGCCAAGAGGTGCCTCTCGTCAAGACCATGCTTGATACTTTCTACGCGAAGGGCGAAGGCAGCGGCCCCGAATCGCTTGTCCGCGACGTTTATTACAATACCGGGTTGGCGATCTTTTCGGTGGGTCTCGAGGCCGCCCGAGTGGCTATCGAGAAGAATGGCTCACCGCTGACCCCCGAAAGCGTGAAGGCTGGCTTTGAGTCGATTGAAGACTTCGACGCCAACGGCCTCATGGCTCCGGTGACCGTGACACCTGAAGACCATGGCGGAGGCGGTAAGACCCGCGTCGAGCAGTGGGACGGCTCGACTTGGGTGCCGCTCACGGATTGGAGCGCTGACTACACCGACGTGGTGTGGGAAGTGATCAAGGAAAGTTCGTCGAAATTTACCGTCGAGTGATTTGACCGCGTGCCTGCGGGTCAGGAGCGACCCGCAGGCATAAGCCGGTTCACCAGTCATGCAAGGTCAATCTGCGAGGGGTCGAGCAATGGAAAGCAGCCCGATCGAGGTGTCCGTCGAAGGTGGCGTGGCCACCGTCACTATCAACCGACCCGAGCGCAAGAACGCGCTGTCGGTCGCCGCCGCCAACGGGTTGGTCGATGCATGGGAGCGGATTGAGGTCGACGATACGGTCAGGGTTGCGATCCTGACCTCGGCCGATTGCGGCGTGTTCAGCGCTGGGCTCGATTTGAAGGAAGCAGCCGAGATCGCGCGCATCGAGGGCGTCGACATCCTGAGCAAGATGCGCGACCCCTTTCACGACACGATGCGCGGCTGTCGCAAGCCGATCATTGCCGCGATGACCGGGTCTCTCATGGCTGGCGGGATGATGCTGGCGCTGAACTGCGATCTGCGGGTCGGCCTCAAAGGCACCAAGATCGGGATCACCGAAGTCAAGATCGGACGCGGCTCGCCCTGGGCCGCGCCGGCTTTGTGGATGCTGCCGCAGCCTATCCTGATGGAGATCGTTCTGACCGGCGATCTCATGCCGATAGAGCGGCTGCACGGTTACGGTTTCACCAACTATTTGGAAGACACGCCTGATCTGGTTCGCGAACGCGCCCGCGACCTCGCATGGCGGATCGCCGGTGCCGCACCGCTTTCGGTACTCGCGGCGAAGGGCAGTGTGCGGGCGACCATGGACCGGGGCTGCGCCGGCGGCCTGGAAGAGGGCAAGCGCCTGCACGAGGTGGTCTATGCCAGCCACGACGCCATTGAGGGCCCGCGGGCCTTTGCCGAAAAACGCGCGCCCGTCTGGCAAGGCCGATAAGGGAGATAGGCATGGGCGAATTGATGCGGCTTGATCGTGATGGGCCTGTGGGCGTTTTGCGCTTTCTCTCCCCCGAACGGCGCAACCCTTACAGCATTGCATTCGTCGAGGCGCTCATCGCCAATCTGCGGCAGGCCGAGAAGGAAGACGCGATACGTGCCGTGGTGATGACCGGAGGCGAGCATTTCTCAAGCGGCGGCGATCTGGTCGGCTTCCGCGCCGAGATCGCCAAGGGCGCCCGCGCCACCTCGCAGATGGTCGACACGGTCCACGACGGCGGTCGTGCCGCCTATCAATTCAAGAAGCCACTGATCGCCGCGGTGAATGGAATTGCCTATGGCGCGGGGCTGAGCCTGGCGCTGTCGGCCGATATTGTCGTTGCTGCCGAGGATGCGCGCCTGTGCGAGGTCTTTGCCAAGGTCGGCGGCTGCCCCGACACCGGGTCGAGCTGGCTCCTTCAGCAGCGCGCCGGCGCTGGGGTGGCCCGGATGCTGGTGCTTACCGGGCGCGAGATAGATGGACGGACGGCCTGCGAGCTGCGCGTTGTAGAGGAATGCGTGCCGGCCGGCGAGGTCGAGAACCGGGCCATCGAGATCGCGCGTGAGATCGCCGCCCACCCCGCCTTCGGCATGCACACGGCCAAGCGTGTCATGCGGGCGGCTGCCGAATGCTCCTACCTCGAGGCTCTGGAGATTGAGCGCGATGCACAAAGCGTGCTCCTTTGCGCCCATGATTTTCCCGAGGCCATGAAGGCCTTCCAAGAAAAGCGGCCGCCACGGTTCAAGGACTGCTGATTGCGGCCAAAGACGTTCAAACAGTCATAGGAGAAACGCCGATGAAGGTGCTCGTGCCCGTCAAACGCGTGATCGACTACAACGTGAAGGTTCGCGTGAAGGCGGATGGGAGCGGTGTCGATCTCGAGAATGTGAAGATGTCGATGAACCCTTTCGACGAGATTGCGGTTGAGGAGGCGATCCGTCTGAAGGAGGCGGGTACGGCGGACGAGGTCGTGGCCGTTTCGATCGGGGTGAAGCAGGCGCAGGAGACGCTGCGGACGGCGCTGGCGATGGGGGCGGACCGCGCGATCCTGATTGTGGCGGCCGCAGATGCGCATCAGGACATCGAGCCCCTGGCGGTGGCGAAGATCCTGAAGGCGGTGATCGACGAGGAGCAGCCGAACCTGGTGCTCGCCGGCAAGCAGGCGATCGATAACGATATGAATGCCACCGGGCAGATGCTCTCAGCGCTGCTGGGCTGGAGCCAGGCGACCTTTGCCTCGGAAGTGAAGGTCGAGGGCGACAGTGCCGTGGTGACCCGCGAGGTCGACGGCGGGCTGCAGACGATCAAGGTCAAGCTGCCGGCGATCGTGACCGTCGATTTGCGCCTCAACCAACCCCGCTATGCTTCGCTGCCGAACATCATGAAGGCCAAGAAGAAGCCGCTCGACGAGAAGACGGCGGCGGATTACGGCGTCGACGTGAGCCCGCGGCTCGAAGTGGTGAAGACCGCCGAGCCGGAAGCGCGCCAGGCCGGCGAGATCGTGCCGGATGTCGATACGCTGGTGGCGAAACTCAAAGAGAGGGGGTTGGTGTGATGGCTGTTCTTCTGCTGGGCGAAGTAAATGACGGCGAACTGGCGCTGGACCCCACCGCCAAGGCGGTGAATGCCGCCAAGGCGCTGGGCGAGGTCACCGTGCTCTGCGCCGGGGCTTCGGCGGCAGCCGCCGGCGCGGCAGCCGCGACGATCGAGGGCGTGGCGAAGGTTCTGGTGGCCGAGCATCCGGCGCTGAGCCACCGCCTGGCCGAGCCGACTGCGGCAATGATCGTGAGCCTCGCGGGCGACTATTCGCATATAATGGCCCCGGCCACCACCGACGCCAAGAACGTGATGCCGCGGGTGGCCGCGCTACTGGACGTGATGGTGATCTCCGATGTCTCGGGCGTTGTCGATGCGGATACGTTCGAGCGCCCGATCTATGCCGGCAACGCAATCCAGACGGTGAGATCGAAAGACGCCAAGAAGGTCGTGACCCTCCGAACCTCGGCTTTCAAGGCCGCCGGCAAAGGCGGTCCGGCCAAGGTGGAAACGGTGGCTATGCCTGGCGATCCGGGCCTGTCGGAATGGGTCGGGGACAAGATGGCTGAAAGCGATCGCCCCGAACTGACGTCTGCTGGGGTCGTAGTCTCTGGTGGCCGCGGCGTCGGCTCGCAAGGAGATTTCGCCCTGATCGAGAAGCTAGCCGACAAGCTCGGCGCAGCAGTGGGCGCCTCGCGGGCCGCAGTCGACGCCGGCTTCGCGCCGAACGACTGGCAAGTCGGCCAGACCGGCAAAGTTGTGGCGCCCGAGCTCTATGTTGCAGTGGGCATTTCCGGGGCGATCCAGCATCTTGCAGGGATGAAGGATTCCAAGATCATTATCGCAGTCAACAAGGATCCGGACGCCCCGATCTTCCAGATCGCCGACTACGGCCTTGTGGCTGACCTCTTCCAAGCCGTACCCGAGCTGATCGAAAAGCTCTGAGACGCGTTACTCGAGGATCTCGCCTTACTTAATTGGCCGCCCATTTTACGCGCTGGGTCGCCGAGGAACACAGGATGTTCCCGGGACAACGCGAGAAAGCGGGAAAACCGTGCGACGCATAGTTGCTACAGATCTGACGCGAGGGTAATCTCATAGCGTCGCGAAGAACCGCCGCTAGCGGCTCATGCTCGCGTGTTCGTTTCCGGGGCTGGAAAGCCGTTCAGTCCTCCACCGCTCCGCTCAGGATCTCTTCGGTATGTTCACCAAGGCACGGCGCGGGGCGCAGATCGTGCCGCGCCGGCGTGGCCGAAAACTTGACCGGAGGTTTCGTTGTCCAGATGGTGCCTTCGCTGGGATGCGCCACGCGCTGGAAGAAGCCGGTTGCCTCGATGTGCGGATCCTGCGGCAGGTCGGGCAGCACCCGCACCGGCATGACCGGGATGTCGGCTTCCTCCATCAGGTCTACCCATTCCTGTGTCGTCCGCGACGGCGCAAACTGCCCGACCATGTCATAGATCGCGCCGATATTGCGGCTGCGTTCGTCCATGCTCGTCACCCACTGATGAGAGAGCATGTCTTCACGCCCAATGGCGCGAAAGAAGCGGGCCCATTGCGCGTTGGAATAGGGAAGGATGGTGATATAGCCGTCCTTCGTCTGGAGCGGACGGCGATGCGGCACCAGCATGCGGCTGTAGCCGAAGCTTTGCGGGAGGTTTTCGAATGTGGCGGCGGCCATGTGCTCCACCAGCAGAAACGATGCCAGCGTTTCGAACATGGGCACCTCGACATGCTGCCCCTCGCCGGTGCGTTCCCGGTGGTAGAGCGCGGCCATGACCGCCCAGGCCGCCGTGACTCCGCCCAACTTGTCGGCCAGAATGGTTGGCGCATAGGAGGGGCGCGCGCCGGGGTCGCGCATCGTGGCCAGTCCCGCCATGCCCGAGACCGCCTGAACGCTGTCATCATAGGCGGGCTTGTCGCGGTACGGCCCGTCCGACCCGAAGCCCACGGCAGCCACGGTAATGAGGCGGGGATTTTCGCGGCGCAGAGCGTCCGGTGCCAGGGACAAGCGAGCCAGCGCGGCGGGGCGAATGCTGGATATGCAGACATCGGCGTCGCGTAAAAGCCGGCGCAAAGACCGCCGGCCGTCATCGGTCTTGAGATCCAGCACGACGCTGCGTTTGTTGCGATTCACGCCCAGAAAGGCTGCTCCCATGCCGGTGCTTTGAGCGGGTTGTACTTGGCGCAGCATATCGCCCTCGGGGCTTTCTACCTTGATGACGTCGGCCCCCAGATCACCCAGCATCTGCGTGGCCAAGGGCCCGAACACAACCGAGGTCATGTCAATAATCCGGACCCCCGACAGAAGTGCGGGTCTTGCCTCGCTCATGTCTGGTCCTCGCCTGTGACGGGCGCGGCGAATTCCCGCCGGATCGCCGCATTATGCGCCCCCAGCGCAGGCGAGGCGCCCAGCGGCATATTTTCGCCCGACCTGCGAATCGGTGGTGCCGGTAGACCAATTTCGCCCGAAGGGCACTGAATGAGCGTCCGGTCGAGCTGCGGGTGGCTGGAAAGCGCCGCAACGTTGTTGACCGCGCCCGAGGCGATGTCGACTTCACGCAGGAGCGCCACCATCTGCGCCCTGTCGAGCGCAGCGAAAGCGGATTCGATCATCGGCTGCAGCACATCCCGGTTGCGATTGCGGTTATCGTTGCCGTCGAAACGCGGGTCCTCAACGAGTTCGGGCCGTTTCAGAACCATGTTGCAAAAGCGCCCCCATTCGCGCTCGTTCTGCACCGACAGTACGATCTGGCCGCCATCGCGGCAGGTATAGGCACCATAGGGGCAGATCACCGGATGACTGAGGCCCACGCGCGGCGTTGGACGTCCGGCACAATCGTGGAAGATAAGCGGCACCGCCATCCAATCGGCCATGGTGTCGAACATCGCCACGCTGACGCCGCGGGCGCGCCCGCTGCGCTGGCGTTCGATCAGCGCTTCGCAAATCCCCGCATGGGCAGTCATTCCCGAGGCGATGTCGCACACCGAAATGCCGACCCGTCCCGGTCCGTCCGGCGTGCCGGTGATCGATGCCAGTCCGCTCTCGCATTGCACAAGCAGGTCATAGGCCTTGGCATTACGCATCGGCCCATCATCGCCGTAGCCCGTGATATCGCAGGTGACGAGCTGCGGGAAACGCGCGCGCAGCGATGCCGAATCCAGTTCCAGCTTTTCGAGCGAGCCGGGAGCGAGGTTCTGCAGGAACACATCGGCGCGGGCGAGAATCCGTTCCAGCAGCGCACGATCGTCTGGGTCCTTGATATCAAGCTCCAGGGATTCCTTGCCCCGGTTAAGCCAGACGAAATAGGCGCTTTCCCCGTTTGCCGCTCTATCGTATCCGCGAGCAAAATCGCCCGATCCCTTGCGTTCCACCTTGATGACCCGGGCCCCTGCATCTGCAAGGCGCGACGAGCAGAACGGCGCAGCAACCGCCTGTTCCAGTGCGACCACAAGCAGCCCATGCAGCGGGCCCTTTTCGTCGATGTTCATATTCTTCTCGAACGCGTGAATTTTGAGCTTGCCAGAAATCTAACATCTGTTAGAAATATCGTCAACTCAGATGGCCCGGAAGCGCAGCTAGGGAAGGGTGGTTGAGAATGCACGAAGGCCCAGATGTAGCCTTTCGAAGGGGGCTGGCAGAAGGCAAGGTGGTTCTTCCCAAATGCAACGCGTGCGGGCGTTTCCACTTTTTCCCGCGCGTGGTCTGTCCGCATTGTTACGCAACCTCGTTCACGTCACACGAGGTTTCGGGCAAGGGCGAGATCCATACCACAACGGTCGTCCGGCGCCCGCCCGATCGCGGCGGCGATTACAACGTCTGCATCGTCGAGCTGGAGGAACGGGTTCGGATGATGAGCCGCGTTGAGGGCGTTGCGCCTCCTGACGTGGAGATCGGCATGGCGGTGATCGCCTATGCGGGAGAGATTGATGGCACCCCCGCCGTGCTGTGCAGGCCGGAAGGGGGCTGAAGAGATGGAGAACAAGCTGCGCGGCAAATCTGCGATCGTGGGAACCGGACACGCCGGCTTGGGCGAGGCGCCCGGATTGACGGCCTACGACATCATGGCAGAGGCAGGCCTGGCGGCACTGGCGGATGCGCAGCTGAAACTGTCCGATGTGGACGGACTCTTTTGCACGATGATGGAAGACAGCATGCCAGCGTTGATGGCAGCGGAATATCTTGGCATCCGCCCGCGTTTCGTCGAGGGGACGATGACCGGCGGCTCTTCGTTCGTCAACTACATCACCGCGGCCACCATGGCGCTCGCGGCGGGGTTGTGTGATGTGGCGCTGATCGTCTACGGCTCGAACCAGCGCAGTGGGTCGGGCAAGCTCGTTACGGCCTCGCGGCCACCGCCTTACGAACAGATCTATCGCCCGCGCTACCCGATCTCCGCCTATGCTCTTGCGGCGGCGCGCCACATGCACGAATTCGGCACCACGCGCGAACAGCTGGCCGATGTGGCGGTTGCCGCGCGGGCCTGGGCGCAGCACAATCCCGAGGCCTTCGAGCGCGGCGATCTGACACGCGAGGACGTGCTGGCCGCCCGCATGGTGAGCGATCCGCTGACGGTGCGCGACTGCTGCCTCGTCACCGATGGCGGTGGGGCGATCGTGATGGTGCGGTCGGAGCGGGCGAGGGATTTCCCCAAGCCGCCGGTTTACGTCCTCGGTTGCGCCGCCGAGAGCACGCATCGACAGATTTCCCAGATGCCGGATTTCACCGTCACGGCGGCCAGGGAGTCGGGTGTGCGCGCCTTTGCCGCAGCAGGGGTATCTCCGTCCGACATCGACGTGGTCGAACTCTACGACGCCTTCACCATCAACACGATCCTCTTTCTGGAGGATTTGGGCTTTTGCAAGAAGGGGGAGGGTGGGGCCTTCGTGGAAGGCGGGCGAATCGCGCCGGGGGGTGAGCTGCCGGTCAACACCAACGGCGGCGGGCTCTCCTGCGTGCATCCGGGCATGTACGGCATCTTCACGGTGATCGAGGCGACCCGCCAGATCCGGGGCGATGCGCCGGGACTTCAGATCGCAAATGTTGATCTGGCGCTTGCCCACGGCAACGGCGGCACGCTGTCGAGCCAGGTCACCGCGATTCTGGGCTCGGAGAACACGTTGTGAAACGACTGGGGAGGCGAAGTGATGCCGCTCAATTATGAGGCTCTCTCGAACTGGCAATTTGAAGACGTAACGCAAACCCTCACCGAGCGCGACACCATGCTCTATGCGCTCGGCTTGGGCTTTGGCGAGAATCCGACCGACGAAAAAGAACTAGCCTATGTCTATGAGGACGGGTTGATGGCCGTGCCGTCAATGGCGGTGACGCTTGGCTATCCCGGTTTCTGGCTGCGCGATCCGCGCGCCGGGATCGATTGGAAGAAGGTCCTGCACGGCGAGCAGTGGCTGGATGTCTACAAGCCATTGCCGGTCAAAGGTGAACTGATCGGCCGTACCAGGATCGACCAAATCTCCGACAAGGGTGAAGAGCGCGGCGCGGTGATCTATCTGAGTCGTGACATCATCGATGCGGCCAGCGGCGAGACGCTGGCCAATGTCTCGATGTCGACCTTCTGCCGCGGCGACGGCGGGTTCGGCGGCGAAAACAAACCGGGACCGACGCCTGCGTCCGTCCCCGAGCGCGAGCCCGACCATGTTTGCGATCTTGCGACGCTGCCGCGCCAGGCGCTGATCTATCGCCTGTCGGGCGATTACAACCCGCTGCACGCTGATCCCAAGGTCGCCCGTGCGGCAGGGTTCGAGCGCCCGATCCTGCATGGCCTGGCCACCTACGGGCTGGCGGCCCGCGCCATTCTCAAGACGCTCTGCGACTATGACGCGAGCCGGCTGACCGGACTGGACGTGCGCTTTTCCGCCCCGGTCTATCCGGGCGAGACGGTGCGGTTTCATATCTGGCGGGAAGGCAATGAAGCCCGGTTCAAAGCCTCGATCCCCGAGCGTCAGGTCGTGGTGCTGAACAACGGCGCAGCCCGCTTCGCCTGAGGACAGCGACCATGGCTCAGCCGCTCAGCGATATTCTCGTGCTGGATTTCAGCACGCTTCTGCCTGGCCCCTTGGCGACCCTGATGCTGGCCGAGGCCGGGGCGGAAGTTGTCAAGCTGGAGCGCCCCGGCAAGGGCGAGGACGCGCGTCATACGGAGCCGAAAATCGACGGCGTCAGCATCGGTTACGCGGTCCTGAACCGCGGCAAGAAATCGATTGCGCTGGATTTGAAGGCTGAAGGTGCGGTGGAGAGCCTCCGTCCGCTGATCGAGAAGGCCGATGTCCTGGTGGAGCAGTTCCGCCCCGGCGTGATGGATCGGCTGGGCCTGGGATATGAGGCGGTGCGTGCCATCAATCCGGGCATCGTCTATTGCTCGATCACCGGCTACGGACAGATGGGGCCGAAACGGAACTTTGCCGGCCACGATCTGAACTATGTCGGCGACGCCGGAATCCTGTCGCTCAGTCGCGGTCCGGACGAGCAGCCGACAATGCCGTTCGCGCTGGTGGCCGACATTGGGGGCGGCAGCTACCCGGCGGTGCTCAATATCCTGCTCGCCCTGCGCGAGCGCGATCGTACGGGGCAGGGCGCCCATCTCGATATCGCCATGGCCGAAGGTGCCTTCGTTTTCGCCTATTGGGCGCATGCCAAGGGCGTTGTCGCCGGAGAGCCGATTGGCAATGGCGCCGACCGGTTGACGGGCGGATTGGCGCGTTACAGGCTCTATTCCGCCGCCGACGGACGGCAGATCGCCGTGGCGGCACTCGAAGAGAAGTTCTGGCAGGCCTTCTGCGATGTGATCGGACTAGGGCCGGAGCTGCGCGACGACCTCGCCGATCCGCAAGCAAGCACCGCCGAAGTTGCCCGCCTCTTGGCGACGCATCCGGCCTCGTACTGGGAACCGCTTCTGGCCAAGGCCGATTGCTGCTGCACGGTGGTCAAGACCCCGGCCGAGGCGGCATCAAACGACCATTTTGCCAAGCGGGGCGTTTACGACCGGCGGGTGCGAATCGGGAAACGGCGCGTACCCGCGCTGCCGCTGCCGATCGCGCCGGCTTTTCGCGCGCCGCCCTCCAGCGACGACGCCGCGCCCGATCTCGGTCGTGACAACCGCTATTTCGGGCTGCCCGACCCATGAGACACCGCCAAGAACGCCGAACCATTGACGGTGGCAGCGTGGCCCGTTAATCTAACAGATGTTAGAATTGCTTCTCCCAGAAGGTGGATATGATGACGACCTCCCAAGAAGAGCTCCCGGAAGAGGCCGCGAGATACGTCGTGCCCACGTATTTCGTGAACAGCGACAGCCCCGAGGTCCAGCAGTTCGTCGCCCGGGCTCTGCGCGATCTACCCAACGATGCATCGCAGACCGAAAAGGCGATCCGCCTGTTCGAGGCGGTGCGGGACGGTATCCGTTATGATCCCTACACCTTCGCCTTGACGACCGATGCTTACCGCGCGAGCGCCATCGCCGGAGCGCAGGCCGCCTTCTGTGTGCCCAAAGCGATCCTCTTGGCGGCCTGCCTGCGAGCGGTCGACATTCCCGCAGCGCTGGGATTCGCCGATGTGCGCAACCATCTGAACACGCCCAAGCTGCGGGAGCTGATGGGCACCGACCTCTTCGTCTATCACGGCTACGTGCAGCTCTGGCTCGACGGCAATACCTATAAGATCACGCCTGCGTTCAACATGGAGCTGTGCGAGCGGTTCGGGGTCAGGCCGCTGGTCTTCGATGGCAACAGCGACGCGCTGTTTCACGAATTCGACGTCAAAGACCAGCGGCACATGGAATATGTGAACGATCGGGGGCTCTACGTCGACGCACCGATGGAGGAATTCCTGCGCGTTTTCAAAAGGACCTATCCCAAGCTCGAGCAGTTCAATCGCGAGCGCATCTCGCACAGCGCCGAAGGGGTGGACGCCGGGTTTGCGGCAGCGGGCAAGGTCTCATGAAATATCTGGAAGACTTCCAGCCAGGTCAGATCTACAGGTTCCGCGCAGAGCCGCTGAGCAAGGAGGAGATCATTGCGTTCGCGCATGAATGGGATCCGCAGCGGCTGCACACCGATGAGAACTATGCCGTGTCCGTCCACGGCAGCCTGATCGCCTCGGGCTTACAGACGATGCTGCAGGTGTTCAAGCCAGTCATGCATGGAATGATGCCGGAGATCGCCAATATCGGCGGGCTGGGTTTCGATTCGCTGAGATGGCCTCGGCCTGTTCGGCCCGGCGAGGCGCTCGACATCGAACTGGAAGTCTCTTCGGTCAAACCTTCGAAGGGCAAGCCGGACAGGGGCGTGCTGGCCTACGCGCTCAGAGCCATGAATCCCGCAGGACAGGTCGTGTTCACTGCCGATACTCCGGTGATGATCAAGCGCCGGCTCTCGGAGGAAAAATGAGCAACGCTGCACATCACGATCAGGACGATCTCCGCCTGTTGCGCGAAAGCGTCCGCACGCTGTTCGAGCGCGCGGGCGGCGTGGCGCGAGCGCGCAAGATCAGGGACGAAGGCGGCGGCTGGGATGCGCCCGTAATGACGGAACTGGCCGAGGCTGGCGTGTTCGGCGCCGTGGTTCCCGAAGAGGCCGGCGGCCTCGGCATGGGGCTGGCCGCCGCCGGCATCGTCGCCGAAGAAGTGGGCCGGGTGATCGCGCCCGAACCTGTGGTCGCCTCGGTCGGGCTCGCAATTGGCCTTTTACGCCGACTCTGCCCCGAGCATGCGCTTCTGACCGAGGCGCTGGCCGGCACGACGGCCCTGGCAACAGCATGGCAGGAGCGTGACGCCAAAGGTCTCGCCAACACCCTGTCATGTCGGTTCGAGAACGGCGCTCTGACCG